>NZ_LMCK01000091.1:0-28588 GCF_001623165.1 Pseudovibrio sp. WM33 | reverse complement strand
TAAATGATGATGCCGGATCAATTTTGAACGCTCATTGACAATCAGCGAGGAGAAACGCGCAAAAGCTCTCACAAAGCTCGCCAGAGAAACCGGTTACTCTGGTACTACTTGGATGTATCAACAGTCACCTATCAGTCAGAAATGCAGGGCGCAGGCTGGTTCGCAAATCTCGCTTACCGCTACCGCGGACGCGCAATCCTAGTTTCCGCTAAGGATGGCAAAATCCTCGCTACCTCAACCTGCAACGTTACTGATCATGCCGATTTAACTGATCTGGCTGAGAAAGGACAAAAGAGCGTAGACCGCTTCGCCAGAAACCTTGGTTACTCCTGCGCTGAACAGGTCATACAGAAAATCTTTTAGTATCGGAGCCGTTGGCATGAACACCACTAAACGCAACATGCCCTAAAATAGCAAACCCCGCCGAACATCTTCAGCGGGGTTCTTTTTTGCATATACCGAAGCATCCTAGGACATCTGAACGTCCATCACACCCGGCAGTGTCTTCAACGCGCCAGAGAGTTGTGGTGAGAGCTGATAGTTGCCCGGAAGTTTGACCTCTACTTCGCGCTGACCGTTATCCAGCAGCACAACACAACTCACCTCACCATCACCACCACGACGCAGCTGGCGTTGCAAGCTCTGGATTGGTTCGCTGGATCCCAGGAAGATCCGCAGGGTTCGATGCACCCTGCCCGCCACTTTCTCCAGCGGCTCTACCTGTGAAATGCGAACACTGACTTCTTCATCGCGCATATCTGCTTGCACCAAAAGCACAACAGATTGCCCCGGCTCCAACAGATCACGGCACTGGTTCAGTGTCTCAGAGAACATCACCGCTTCATACTGCCCGGTCGGATCAGAAATACGAACGATGCCCATCTGGTTGCCAGTACGGGTCTTACGCTCCTGCTTTGCCGTCACAGTTCCTGCAAGGCGCCCCGCTGAAGACCCAGCTTTCACAGAGCGTTCAAAATCCTTCCACAGCTGCACACGCAACTTGGTAAACAGCTCACGATACTCATCAAGCGGATGGGCGGAAATATAAAAGCCGACCGCTGCATATTCTTTTTGCAACCGTTCGGATGGAAGCCACGGATCCGTCGGATTGAGGATCAAAGACTCAGGCGCATTGTCTCCGCCAAAGAAGTCGTTTTGACCGGACGTCTTGTTCTGTTCTGTTCGCTGCGCCATGCCAATGATGCGATCCAAACCATCAAGCAACTGCGCACGGTTCGGATTAAGTTCATCAAATGCACCAGCGGCGATGAGGTTCTCGATTGTACGTTTATTGAGAACCTTTGGACTGATACGCGTCGCAAAATCACCCAGATCCTTAAACGGTTCATCTCCACGTACATCAACAATGTGTTCAACCGCCTGCTCGCCCACACCTTTGATCGCACCCATGGCGTAAACGATCTTGCCGTCCAGCACATCAAAATGCACACCGGATTTATTGACAGAAGGCGGCACAACCTCAATGCCCATACGCACCGCTTCTTGACGGAAGTCGCTCAACTTATCTGTATTGCCCAGATCAAGCGTCATGATGCCGGCGAGAAACTCAACCGGATAATTCGCTTTCAGCCATGCGGTTTGATAGGCCACAAGCGCATAAGCAGCCGCGTGGGATTTGTTAAAACCATAGTTCGCGAATTTGGCCACCAGATCGTAGATCATCCCGGCCTGATTTTTATCGACCTTCTGCTCAACCGCCCCCTCAACAAAGCGGGCGCGCTGGATCTCCATTTCGGCAGCAATCTTCTTACCCATCGCACGGCGCAGCAAATCCGCTTCACCAAGAGAGTAACCAGAGAGCACCTGAGCGATCTGCATCACCTGCTCCTGATAAACGATAATGCCGTTTGTTTCGATCAGGATTGGTTCCAGCAATGGGTGGAGATAGTCTGGTTCCTGCTCACCATGCTTCACAGCATTGTAGATCGGGATATTGTCCATCGGGCCCGGGCGATAGAGCGCCACCAGAGCAATGATATCCTCAAACCGGTCAGGCCGCATACCAGCAATCGCGCGGCGCATGCCCTGACTTTCCAGCTGAAACACGCCAACCGTCTCACCAGCAGCCAGAAGCTTATAGGTCGCGGGATCATCAATCGGTATTTCTTCGATCTTAACTTCAATGCCGCGCTTCTTGATGTGCGAAACCGCAGTATCAATCACCGTCA
The DNA here is from genome assembly GCF_001623165.1 of Pseudovibrio sp. WM33. NCBI lineage: Bacteria > Pseudomonadati > Pseudomonadota > Alphaproteobacteria > Hyphomicrobiales > Stappiaceae > Pseudovibrio > Pseudovibrio sp. WM33. The sequence continues at coordinate 26,399 of NZ_LMCK01000091.1, read as the reverse complement.
GCGTTTTCAGACCCAAAAAGTCAAACTTGACCAGACCGGCTGCTTCAACCCATTTCATGTTGAACTGAGCAACAGGCATGTCCGAACGAGGATCTCGGTAAAGCGGCACCAATTGCTCAAGCGGACGGTCCCCAATCACCACCCCCGCCGCGTGGGTGGACGCATGACGATAAAGGCCTTCCAGCTTCTGCGCCATTTTCAGCAGACGGTCGACAACTTCCTCCTGCTTGGCTGCTTCACGCAGCCGCGGCTCCTGCTCCAACGCCTCTGGCAGTGTGCACGGATTGGCCGGGTTGCCGGGAACCAGTTTACTTAGGCGGTCCACCTGACCATATGGCATCTGCAGAACACGGCCCACGTCGCGCAGCACCGCCTTGGCCTGCAGCGTTCCGTAAGTGATAATCTGTGCTACCTGCTCGCGGCCATACTTGCGCTGCACATACCGGATCACTTCTTCACGGCGGTTCTGGCAAAAGTCGATATCGAAATCCGGCATGGACACACGGTCCGGGTTCAGGAAGCGCTCGAACAGCAGGGAGAATCGCATTGGGTCCAGGTCGGTGATGGTCAGTGACCAAGCAACAAGCGATCCCGCACCGGAACCACGCCCCGGCCCCACAGGAATATCCTCGTTCTTCGCCCACTTAATAAAGTCCGCAACGATCAGGAAGTATCCAGGGAACTTCATGCGGATAATGATGCCAAGCTCATAATCCAGACGGTCCCAGTAATCTTTCTCTTCAAGGTCAGGTGCCAGCCCATGCAGATCGAGACGTGCCTGTAAGCCTTCCTTCGCCTGCCGCGTCAGCTCTTCCGCCTCAGCACGCTCCGCTTCGCTAGCATCAGCATCCGCACCAGCAAAGCGTGGCAGAATAGGATCTCGCTTCAACGGCCGATAATGACAGCGCCGCGCAATCGCCACAGAGTTCTCAAGTGCCTCCGGAAGATCGGAGAACAGCTCCATCATCTGCTCACGGGTTTTGAAGCAATGGTCCGGCGTCAGCTGACGGCGATCCGTCTCGACGAGAACACGACCTTCGGAAATCGCGATCAGTGCATCATGCGCTTCATAATCATCTGGATTAGGGAAATAAGCTTCGTTGGTCGCAACAATTGGAATATTCAGATCATAGGCAAGGTTCAGGAGCACAGGCTCAACATCCTCCTCGCCTTTCATATTGTGGCGCTGCAACTCCACATAAAGACGGTTGCCAAATGTGGCCTGCAAAACCTCTAGGCGAGACTTGGCAAGATCAACATGCCCCTCTCGCAGTTGCGAGTTAATCGGGCCATCACTCGCACCAGTCAGAACAATCAAGCCATCGGATTTATCCAACACACGTGAAAGAGGAACATTGGCTTTGAGCCCCGGCTCTGTATCAAGAAAGGCTCTTGATACAAGATCCATGAGGTTCTCATAGCCCCCTTCATTCACGGCAAGAAAAACCAGATCACTGACGGCTTCATCTCCCACTGCGTCAGGCTGATCATCAAAGGTCACCGATATCTGACAACCAATGACAGGCTGTATACCCGCGCCAAAAGCTTTTTCAGAAAACTCGAGCGCACCAAACAAGTTCCCGCTGTCAGTAATGGCCAGTGCCGGCTGCTCATCCTTGGAAGCCAGATCAAGCAGCTTTCCAATTGGGAGAGCTCCTTCCAGCAAAGAATAAGCCGAGTGAACACGGAGATGGACGAATCCTGGAGATGACATCTGGAGCCTTTTGGTTCGCAAGGTGTGTGCGACAGTAGCACCTCATTTGGAGGACCCAAAAGCAAAATGCAATTGTCTGGCAAATCGCACCACCGGTTATCCCGAGTTTCCCAACCTCTCTTCCTCAGTATTTTCTAAGGAAGCATCCGGGTCAGCGCATCACCCCACATCAGGCAGCTGCTTGCAAAAAGAACGATAGAACCGAATGCTGCTGCTTCACGAAGTACAAATGACATAACAAACACCCTTAATTTGAACCCTATTTGTATCTGTTACGTTCTATTAATGTTCTTATTATTTCAACCCTTAATTTGGCTGGGTCTAACTCATAGTTAATGAGTGGTATACGCATTAACTCTCCGACATCACCGTTCAAACACAGCAAGGCATTTCCCTCAGCAACTCAATAAGTTGCATAACCGGCCAGCGTTAACACGGCAGGTGAGCATCGCGGAACACCAGCCTCGCTTGAGCATTCAGACAGAGAGAACAACAGGCATCAAAACAAGAACATCTCCCCAAAACAAAAATGCCAGCGAACAGGTCGCTGGCATTTGATTCTCAATGGAACGCATTCTCATTTCCAATTTAAGGAAGCTCGACCACCTTGCCTTCGCGCAGCGTAATCCGCCGGTCCATTTGTTTTGCAATTTCCAGATTGTGGGTTGCCAGCAAGGCCGCCACACCAGACGCACGCACCAGTGCGGTCAGTGCCTCAAACACATACTGAGAGGTGTTCGGATCGAGGTTTCCGGTTGGCTCATCGGCCAGTAGAACACGCGGCGCATTGGCAACCGCACGCGCAATTGCAACACGCTGCTGCTCACCACCGGAAAGCTCTGCCGGACGATGAGTTTCACGCTCAGAAAGGCGCATATAAGAAAGCAACTGGCGTGCACGCTCTTCTGCATCATGACGTTTCAGTCCGCAAATCATCTGCGGCAGCGCAATGTTCTCAAGCGCAGTAAATTCTGGCAGCAACTGATGGAACTGGTAGACAAAGCCCACCTCGGTGCGCCGAATGGCAGTGCGCGCATCATCATTGAGCTTGGAACATTCCCGCCCGCCAATCAGCACCTCACCGCTCTGCGGCATTTCCAAAAGGCCAGCCAGATGCATCAGCGTAGACTTACCTGCGCCAGAGGGGGCCACGAGCGCAACCATTTCCCCTTCATAGAGGTTAAGGTCAGCGCCCTTCAGAATTTCCAGTTTGCTGTTGCCCTCAACATAACCGCGGACAACATTCTTCAAACTCAGAACAGGAACGCGTTCCTCACCCTTAAGCGAAACACCAGCAACCGGTTTTGTTGGTTTATTCATCATTCGTAGCGCAAAGCCTCAACAGGATCGAGCCGGGCTGCGCGCCAGGCAGGGTAAATCGTAGCAAGCAGGCTCAAGACCAAAGCCATAATAACAACACTGGTCGTCTCACTCGGATTCATTTCAGCCGGCAGCTTTGAAAGGAAGTAAAGCTCAGGCGAGAACAGCTCGGTCGAGGTCAACCAGGAAATCCCCTGACGAATGCTCTCAATGTTCCAGCACACCACAGTACCCAGAATAAACCCGGCAAACGTACCAATGGTTCCAATGCTGGCCCCCGTGATGATGAAGATCCGCATCACCGCACCGCGGGTAGCACCCATCGTACGCAGCACGGCAATATCACGGCCCTTATCTTTCACAAGCATGGTCATGCCGGAAATGATATTCAAAGCGGCCACAAGAACAATCAGCGTAAGGATCAGGAACATCACGTTACGCTCAACCTCAAGCGCTGAGAAGAACGTCATATTGCGCTGGCGCCAGTCAGAAACGAACACAGGCCGTCCAGCCTCTTCTTCAATGACAGGTCGCAGCGGACCAACAGCATCCGGGTCGTCTGCATAGACCTCAATGCCCGTCGCCAGACCTTCCTTATTGAAATAGAGCTGCGCCTCATTAAACGGCATGAAGGCAATCGTGCCATCATATTCGCTCATACCAATCTGGAAGATCGCGGAGACGGGATAGCCCTTCACCCGCGGGGTCATCCCCATCGGCGTGATGCTGCCACGCGGAGTAATCACGCGCACCGTATCACCAACAGTAACACCCAGCTGGCGAGCAAGGCGGGAGCCAATGGCGACACCTTCACCATCATCAAACCCATCCAGCGTTCCAAGCAAAACGTTCCCGGATACCAGATCCAGCTTATCAAGATCAGCCTTATGAACACCACGGAACAAAGCACCCAGATCAGCGCTTGGTCCGGAGATCATCGCCTGCCCTTCAACAAACGGCATAGCAAAATCAACACCGTCGATGCCAGCCAGCTTGACCGAGGTCGCCTCATAGTCATTGAGCGGGCTATCGATGGGCTGCACAAGGACGTGTCCGTTGATGCCAAGAATTTTGGTCAGCAGCTCCGTGCGGAACCCATTCATCACCGCCATAACTATGATCAGAGTTGCAACGCCCAAAGTGATGCCCAAAAAGGACAGACCGGCAATAATAGAAATGAAAGTTTCTTTGCGTCTGGAGCGCAGATAACGCCCTGCCAGCATCCACTCAAAGGGTGCAAACCACCGGTTTTTTCCGGGTTGAGCCGCCTGAATCTCTGCCGTCATACTAGACTATTCTCCGTTTCCGCCTGTTCAACTACCCCGTGGAATATAGGGAGCATGAAGAGCAAGTGCCATAAGCTCTGGCAAAAAGGCCCGGCAGCGGAAAGGCCGCCGGCACCTAACATACCATTGAAGCTACTGAGTTACCCCAAGCTTCGCTGATATCAGCCTTTTAAGGCAGAAATCAGTTTGTTGACAGCTGCTTCCGGGGTCAACATTTCGCGATCACCAGTTGCACGGTCTTTAACTTCCACTTCACCAGTCTTCAGACCACGAGGGCCAACAACCAGCTGATATGGAAGACCAATCAGATCCATACTTGCAAACTTCTGGCCTGCACTGGTCTTGCGGTCATCATAAAGAACTTCAACGCCAGCCTTTTCCAGCTCTGCGTAAACGCTCTCACAAACGTCATCGCACTCAGAACCAACCTTCATATTGATCAAACCAACATGGAACGGCGCAACTTCTTTTGGCCAGACAATGCCATCATCATCATGGCACGCTTCAATGATCGCGCCCAGCAAGCGGGACACACCAATGCCGTAGGAGCCCATGTGAACAGGCTGTTCCTTGCCTTCAGCAGTCATCACTTTCGCGCCCATAGGCTCGGAGTATTTGGTGCCGAAGTAGAAGATGTGGCCAACTTCGATACCGCGTGCAGAAACCTTCTTATCTTCTGCAACAGCCTCGAAGGCAGCTTCATCATGCATTTCATCAGTGGCAGCGTAAGGCGTGGTCCACTGCTCAATAATACCGGAAAGATCGCCATTAAAGTCGATGTCTTCAGCCGGTGTTGGCAGACCAAGGATGTCCTTATCAAGGAACACTTCGCTCTCACCGGTAGTTGCCAGCACAATGAACTCGTGAGACAGATCGCCGCCGATAGGCCCAGTGTCAGCCTTCATAGGAATTGCTGTCAGACCCATACGCGCAAAGGTACGCAGGTAAGCCACGAACATGCGGCGGTAGGCTTCTGTTGCCCGCTCTTTGTCCAGATCGAAAGAATAAGCATCTTTCATCAGGAACTCGCGACCACGCATCACGCCAAAACGAGGACGCACTTCATCGCGGAACTTCCACTGTATATGATAAAGGTTCAGCGGCAGGTCCTTGTAGGAGCGCACATAGCTGCGGAAGATGTCAGTAATCATCTCTTCATTGGTTGGGCCAAAAAGCATTTCACGCTCATGACGGTCCTCAATGCGCAGCATTTCTTTGCCGTATGCATCATAGCGGCCACTTTCGCGCCATAGGTCAGCAGGCTGAATGGTTGGCATAAGCAGCTGGACAGCACCGGAGCGGTTCTGCTCTTCTTCAACAATACGCTGAATCTTGTTGAGCACACGGTGGCCAAGCGGCAACCATGCATAAATCCCGGCTGACTGCTGACGGATCATACCCGCACGCAACATCAGGCGGTGCGATACGATCTCGGCTTCTTTCGGAGTTTCCTTCAAAATAGGCAGGAAATATCGGGACAAACGCATTAGTTTAACTCTTCAGGTTTTAAGGCACGCAAGCTCTGGCTCACCACCAAGCATCATTTCTATGTCTTCTTAGCAAGCAGAACGCCTGTTGTAACTGCCAACATGGCTATATGCCAATTTTCTAAGACATATTTCCCCATACACGCAGTTTTTTGCCTACACCTTTGGGTTCAGTTCACGGATTCTCCGAAAATTATAGCTAAAATTTTAGGCAAGCAAAAAATTACGGCGAATTGATACAAAATGATGACAAACTAATGTGATTACGTTAGTGTCTGTTCAACAATAAAAACAACACCCTTAAGCGGTGTTGCAAGGTATCGCGATCTTTAGTCTTGGGAGGAAGGTTCTCGGGCGCCCGTTTGGTTGCAGCCGGCACTCTACGCAAGTGCAAAGAGAACATTTAGACGCGGAACTCGTTCTAACAGCAAGGCTTCGGCCTTGCTTTTTTTTCGCCAATTTCTGCCGTTTCACTGAATGAAATTCTATGAATACCGCATTCAGTTTGCTCATATCAGCATACTCACCAGAACCTGAACACAGCAGGGACAAGTGTCTCTCCACCCCCCCCCTCTAAACGCAAAAAAGCGATTCCAGAGAATCGCTTTTTTGATACTTTATGGATTCGCTCTGTAACTCGCTGAGTTTACGCCACACAATTGATGTGCAAAACCAAAATCAGGAAGGAGCGTTGCCCATTAATTGATCAACAAGTGGAAACAGATGCGCGCCAAGGCCGGACTCAAGAAACCAATAGAAGGCAACGAACACAATTGTCGTTACAATCGTGTTGATGATCACTTTCTTCAGCATCTGAGGATTTTTGGGCGCGCTCTCAGTCGTTCCCGGAACCACTTCGCCCTCTTCCGCCTGGGTGCGAACACCAAACGGCAAAATGGCCAGAAACAAAATCCACCACATCATAAAGTAGAGTGCAACGAGTAGCGGCGTAGCCATAAATGTGCTCCTGGAACGTTCTTGTTTCTTCTGCGGCTGGTCACCTTACTGTTGTATCACAAAGCAACCAGCACACTACAGGTTTTTACCTACAAGAATTAGGCCCGAACCGAAAGCCTTCCAGTTTCCTCAAACCACAAGTCTTTCAAGGCGAACTTAAGCCTGTTCCAACTCGGTCAATGTTCCAAGGAAGTCTTTTGGGTGCAAGAACAACACCGGCTTGCCATGTGCACCAATCTTCGGCTCACCATCACCCAGAATACGGGCTCCATTGGCAACCAGCTGATCGCGCGCGGCAAGAATGTCATCAACTTCATAACAGATGTGATGGATACCACCTTGCGTGTTACGCTCCAGAAACTTGGAGATCGGAGAATTCTTGCCAAGCGGCTCCAGCAGCTCGATCTTCGTATTTGGAAGCTCGATAAACACGGTTGAAACACCATGATCCGGCTGTGCCACTTTCTCTGAGGCAATGCCGCCGAGTACATCACGATACACTTTCAGGCCTTCTTCCATATCCAACACGGCAATCGCGACGTGGTTCAATCGTCCAATCATGACGGTCCTCCCAATAACTCTTTGTTCTAGAGCGCGTTCCATTCGATTGCACACAATCAAATGACAAGAAGCTGCTCAAACAAAATGTCAGAGTACAGCACGTATCTGCAGATGAACGCCTATGAGTTCTAAGGAACAGATTTCATTCACAAAGTCCATTGGATCAAAAGTCAAAGGCCGCAGATGATATGCTCATTTGCGGCCTTTGATTGTCTCGAAAAATGTGTCTGAGGATCAGACGCGTTGCACCAATGCCTTACAAAGAGGCTTCTTGCCCCAATGCTCTACAACTGCATAACGCCCCGCCCGTCTGGCAGCTTCACGCACCAGTTCCACATCACGGCGGCGGCTCTTTGGAATGGAAATCACAGCACCATAAACGGCATCCCGAACGGCATCCTCAAACGGTGTCCCGTTTTCAGTTTCATCCGGCATCCCGAACAGAACCACATCGATATCGCCAAGCAACTCACCACGGCCATCCACGATCAGCGAAACCATCACGCAGCCACCATAAGAAAGCTTGCGCCGTTCCTGAACACCAGTTTCCTCAGGCGCTGCAATCAAATGGCCGTCACGAACCAGAATACCGGCAGGCGCTTCATCAATGACCTCAAGCCCACCCGGATGCAGGCGCACCATGTCGCCATCACGGATGATCTTAATGTCCTTCACGCCTTTGCTGATAGCAAAGTCCTTATGACACTGCAGGTGCAGTGGTTCACCGTGAACCGGTAGAACTTTCTTCGGGCGCACAAGATTGTAAACCTGATCCAGCTCACCACGACGCGGATGCCCAGACACGTGCACCAGCGCATCACGATCTGTCACCACCTTCAACCCTTCGTGGGTCAGCTGGTTGATGATGTTGGAAACAGCCTTTTCATTGCCCGGAATAGTCCGACTGGAGAAGATAACCATATCCCCCGCAGACAGCGCGACCTGACGGTGTTGATCACCCGCAATACGGGCCATTGCGGCACGCGCTTCGCCCTGAGACCCAGTGCAAAGAGCAACAACCTTATCACGCGGCAAAGATCCATAGGTCTCTTCATCACGGAATGGCGCCAGTCCATCAAGATAGCCCAGATCACGCGCGATCTCGACAGTGCGCTGCATACTCCGGCCAATCACAACAATCTCACGCTCTGCCGCCATTGCCGCTTCAGCAACCGCCCGCATACGCGCAACGTTGGAGGCAAACGTGGTCACAGCAACACGGTTCGGTGCCTCTTTGATGATCCGTGTCAGCTCTTCCTTCACATCCGCTTCACTCGGGCTGACCCCGTCACGGACTGCATTGGTGCTGTCACAGACAAAGACATCAACGCCTTCATCTCCCAGTTCACGCAAACGCTGAAGGTCGATCGCTTTACCAATGCCCGGTGTCAGATCGATCTTCCAGTCACCGGAATGCAACACCAACTGACCGCCAACACGAATAGCCAGAGCACACGGCTCCGGGATCGAGTGGGTCATGGTCACCATCTCAATATCAAAGATACCGGCTTTGAAACGATCTCCCTGATTAACAACAGTCACCGGAATTTCATAATCCGCACCATCGCCAATCAGCTTGGCTTCCAGAAGGCGAGCAGTGAACTCGGTCGCGTAGACCGGCAGTTCGAGCCGCTTCCAGAGGTAGGACAATGCCCCGTAATGGTCTTCGTGAGCATGCGTGATGACGATGCCATCAATGCGAGACCGCTCTTCTTCCAGAAAACGAATATCTGGCAGAACAAGGTCCACACCAGGCAATTCCGGTCCGGCAAATGAGACACCAAAATCAACAATCAGCCAGCGACGGTCGTCCTCAGGTCCATATCCATAAAGACCAAGGTTCATTCCAATTTCGCCAACACCGCCCAAAGGCAGGAATACGAGCTCTTGAGTGCTCGACATCTAAGACTCCTTCAAAGCATATCCCCAATAAATGGTTCCGGTTCTCGGAATGAGAATATGCGTATAAACTCTAGAGCGCGTTCCGTTTGATTGGGACCAATCAAGCAACAGGAATTCGCTCAAACAAAAGAACTAAGAGCGAGATGCGTGAATGCAAATGAACGCAACTTGCTCTATGTCCTGACAGACGAGTGGCCTTAGTATTCAAAAAGCCAGCAGAACACGCTTTGCACGTCTTCAGGAAAAGAAAACATCTCCGGCTGTCACCAGCCGCTCGCCACCATGATCCATCTTGACGATCAGGCGACCCATTTGGTCGATGTCCATAAAGACACCGGAAAACTCTTCATTGCTCAGGCGGACACGGATCGGTTTCCCGCGCCCCACGGCGCGTCGCAGCCATGCAGATCTGATCTCTTCAAACCCACTGGCAGCTTTCCACGTTTCCAGCCATCGTGCAAAACTTTGCGCAAGTGCGTCAAAGACCTGTTGCGGCTCACACATGTATCCCATGCTGCGTAAATCTGTAACAGCATAATCACCCAGATCCGGGTGATGAGACACGTTGACGCCAAAACCGCACACAAGGCACAGCTCACCATTAGGCCCACTTTCGCTCTCAAGCAATATGCCAGAGACTTTTTGTCCGTCGATGAGCACATCATTCGGCCACTTCAGCTGCACCAGATTGTGCGCACCTGTTGCCCGTTCAATGGCCTCTCCAAGGGCAAGAGCCGCCACAAAGGGCAGCTGAACGATCTTCTCGTTCTGTACACCCACCCGCAGCAACACTGAGGCAAACAGATTGCCGGTCTCCGAAGTCCACGCCCGTCCACGGCGTCCGCGCCCGCTCAACTGAATATCGGAGCGGACCCACAGATTACCCGGATGCCCTTCCCGTGCCTTGTGCAGGCCGTGGGTGTTGGTGGACCCGATCTGGTCGTAGTACTCAAAACAAAAGCCCGGTGCAGATCGCACCGGGCCTTCGTCTTTTAATTGTCCAAGGTTCATCATAGGAAACTAGAACAGAACGCCAGCCGCATTGGCAGCCGCATTCATAATTGGCTCCGGCATGATGAAGAACAGTCCGACGACTGCACTGGAAAGACCAAGCACAATTTTCATTTCACCGGACATTGGCAGGAACTCGCCAGTCGCATCATCAAAGAACATGACCTTGATCACACGCAGGTAATAGTAAGCAGCCACAACGCTGGTCACCAGACCAATCACGACCAATGGAGCAAGACCTGCATCCATCGCAGCGATGAACACGTAGAACTTACCAAAGAAGCCAATGAGTGGTGGCAGACCGGTCAGGGAGAACATGATCACTGCAAGCAACACTGCCATTGGCAGGTTGGTCTTGGAAAGACCTGCAAGATCGGAGATCTCTTCAACCATACCTTCCTTGCGGCGCATGGACAGGATGCAAGCAAACGCACCCAGTGTCATCGCAAGGTAAGCTGTCATGAACACGATCAGACCGTGGACACCAGCTTCAGTACCAGCTGCCAGACCAACCAGAGCGTAACCCATGTTACCAATGGAAGAGTATGCCATCAGACGTTTGATGTTCTTCTGCCCAATCGCAGCAAAGGCACCAAGACCCATGGACGCGATAGCGATGAACACAACGATCTGCTGCCAGTCAGTGGTCACACTACCCAAAGGCTCAACCAGCACACGGATCAGCATACCGAATGCAGCAATCTTAGGCGCTGCTGCAAAAAACGCAGTAACCGGTGTTGGTGCACCCTCATAAACGTCCGGGGTCCACATATGGAATGGAACCGCAGAGATCTTGAAGGCAATACCTGCCAGCATGAACACGATACCAAACACCAGACCAAGGGATGCACGATCGTCTGTCAGAGCCGCCGCGATGCCAGTAAAGTCAGTGTGGCCGGTAAAGCCGTAGATGAAGGACATACCGTAAAGCAGCATACCGGAAGACAACGCACCAAGGACGAAGTACTTCAGGCCAGCCTCAGTAGAGCGAACAGAGTCACGGTTAATCGCAGCAACCACGTAAAGCGCCAGAGACTGCAGCTCAACACCCAGATACATGGAGATCAGATCGTTGGCTGAAAGCATCAGCATCATACCAACGGTCGCGATCACGATGAGGATCGGGTATTCAAAGCGGTCAAAGTTCTGAGAACGTGCGTAAGCAACGGACATCGCAATCGCAAAGCCGGACCCGATCAGCACCAGTATTTTCATATACTGGGAGAACGCGTCCTGTACGAATGCGCCGTCAAATGTTGTGCCGTAATGCGGGCTCACCAGCAGGATCAGACCTGCAACAGTGAGCAACGCAACGCAGATACCCGTTACCAGCGGAGTGGATTTCTCTCCACCAAAAGCTCCAACCATCAGCAGGACCATTGCGCCGAGAACCAGAAGGATCTCGGGCAATACCGGCATTAGATCAGGAATAGCTAGAAGCTCAGCATTCATGAGTGCACGGTCCCCTGTTAATGGCTAGACACTGCAGCGGCTGCATGGGCAAGACCCCCTGCATCAAGCGCGGCATTGTAGTTTTCGATAAGGGCACCAACGGACGCGGACGTCACATCCAGCACTGCTGCTGGGTAGAACCCGAAGAAGATAGTCAAAATGATCAGCGGAGCCAGGATCAGCTTCTCACGACCTGTCAGGTCCAGCATGGACTTGAGGCTTTCCTTCTCCAACGCACCAAAGACGACGCGGCGGTAAAGGAACAGAGCGTAAGCAGCAGACAGGATCACACCAGTCGCAGCAAAGAACGCCACCCAGGTGTTCACTTGGAACACACCAATCAGAGTCAGGAACTCACCCACGAAACCGGCGGTACCTGGCAGACCAACGTTTGCCATAGTGAAGATCATGAACGCCACCGCATAACGAGGCATGTTGTTCACGAGGCCACCATAAGCCGTAATCTGACGAGTGTGCATCCGGTCATAAATCACACCAACACACAGGAACAGCGCGCCAGAGATCAGACCGTGAGCTAGCATCATGAAGATCGCACCTTCAATACCCTGCGCATTGGCAGAGAAGATGCCCATGGTCACGAAGCCCATGTGAGCGACAGATGAGTAAGCAATCAGCTTCTTGATGTCTTCCTGAGCCAGCGCCACCAGTGAGGTGTAGATGATCGCCACAACAGACAGCGTAAAGATGAACGGTGCGAACATATCACTAGCGATTGGGAACATTGGCAATGAGAACCTTAAGAACCCATAACCACCCATCTTCAGCAGGATCGCAGCCAAAACAACAGAACCAGCCGTCGGCGCTTCCACGTGCGCATCTGGCAACCAGGTGTGAACAGGCCACATTGGCAACTTCACCGCAAAGCTTGCGAAGAAAGCCAGCCACAACCACGTCTGCATCGCTGCCGGGAATTCGCTCTCATTAAGAAGAGTTGGGATATCCAGCGTACCAGCCTGCCAGTACATAGCCATGATAGCTGCCAGCATCAGCACAGAGCCGAGCAAAGTGTACAGGAAGAACTTATAACTTGCATAAACGCGGCGCGGGCCACCCCAAACACCGATGATTAGGAACATCGGAATGAGGCCAGCTTCAAAGAACACGTAGAACAGAACCAGATCCAGCGAACAGAACACACCGATCATCAGTGTTTCCAGTACGAGGAAAGCGATCATGTATTCCTTGACGCGGTTCTGAATGCTTTCCCAACTCGCCAGAATACACAGCGGCATAAGGAAAGTAGTCAGGATCACGAACAGCATGGAAATGCCGTCAACGCCCATATGGTAGGTGAAGGTTTCACCAAACCAGTTGTGCTTCTCCACCATCTGGAAGCCAGGGTTCTCGTTGGTGAACCCGCCCCAGATGAACAAGGAGACGATAAATGTGAAACTCGTCGTAATCAGCGCAACACGCCGAATATTCGTTTTCGCATCTGGGTCATCCCCCCGCACCAGAAGGATGAAGAACACACCGACCAGTGGGAGAAATGTTGTGATGGAAAGGATGGACCAGTCGTTCATTAATGAACTCCCCCACCGGAGAACATGGCCAGTGTCACGAAGAAGGCAACCCCGATCAACATGGCAAATGCGTAGTGATAGATGTAGCCAGACTGCAGGCGAACAACCCAACCGGTAACCTGCTGAACGCGTGAGGCAACACCGTCAGGACCAAGTCCGTCAATCACAGTGCCGTCACCGCGCTTCCACAGGAAGCGGCCAAGAGCCAGAGAAGGTTTCACGAACAGGAAGTCATAAAGCTCATCAAAGTACCACTTGTTCAGGAGGAACAGGTACAGAGGCTTATGACGCTCTGCCAGAGCCTTCGGCATATCTGGTTTAGCGATGTAGAAGAGGTAAGCAAGAATGAAACCGCCAGCCATTGCAAGCCATGGGGAAAGCTTCACGAGCCAATGGACGTGATGCATTTCTTCAATGACTGCGAGCTCACTGTTCGTACCGCCAAAGACGTTCTTCCAGAAATGAAGGTAGTCGTGACCGATGAACGCTTCCTTGAATACCATACCGGCAAAAGCTGCACCAAGTGCAAGCAACAGTAGCGGCACAAGCATAACCCATGGGCTCTCATGGATGTGTTTCATCACATCAACAGAAGCCCGAGGTTTACCGTGGAAGGTCATGAACACCAGACGCCAGCTGTAAAAACTGGTCATCGCAGCTGCAAGAACTGTTGCCCAGAAGGCATAGGACGCAAACATGTTGTGACCGACATAAGCAGCTTCAATAATCGCATCTTTGGAGATGAAGCCAGCTGTACCGATATAGGTGAACGGAATACCGAAACCAGTCAGGGCCAGTGTACCAATCATCATGGTCCAGTAGGTCCATGGAATGTGCTTACGCAACCCCCCCATCTTACGCATGTCTTGCTCGTCAGACACAGAGTGAATAACGGAGCCAGCGCATAAGAACAGCAGTGCTTTAAAGAACGCGTGCGTGAACAGGTGGAAGATACCAACACCAAACGCACCAACACCCAGCGCCACGAACATGTACCCCAGCTGAGAACAGGTGGAATATGCAATCACGCGCTTGATGTCGTTCTGCACACAGCCAATGGTCGCAGCAAAGAAGGCAGTCGTCGCACCAACGAAGGTCACAACCGTCAGAGCTGTTGGCGCAAGTTCAAAGACTGGAGCAAGACGCGCAACCATGAACACACCAGCCGTCACCATGGTCGCTGCATGGATCAGCGCGGAAACAGGCGTTGGGCCTTCCATCGCATCCGGCAACCAGGTGTGAAGCAGGAACTGAGCTGACTTACCCATGGCACCCATAAAGAGCAGCAGGCAAATAACTGTCAGTGCCGCTTCAGGCATCAATTCATACCCAAGGAAATTCAGAACAGGCTCTTTGCTTTCAAGAAGAGAAGGGCCGCTGCTGAAAATCGTCGTGAAGTCGATGGAACCGTACAGGTAGAAAACACCGAAGATACCCAGAGCAAAACCAAAGTCACCCACGCGGTTAACAATGAAGGCTTTCATCGCAGCCGCATTGGCAGAAGGTTTTTTGTACCAGAATCCGATCAACAGGTACGATGCCAGACCAACGCCTTCCCAACCAAAAAACATTTGCAGCAAGTCATCAGAGGTGACCAGTGCCAACATTGAGAAGGTAAAGAAAGACAGATAAGCAAAGAACCGCGGACGATCCGGATCGTGGTGCATGTACCCGATAGAGTAGATGTGAACCACACAGGAAATGGAGTTCACAACCACCAGCATCACTGCGGTGAGTGTGTCGACCCGGATTGTCCAGTTAACCGACAGATCCCCAGAGGTGATCCAACGGAAGATTGTTACAATCTGAGTGCTCTCCGACCCAATGCCGAATTGAAAAAACACCACCCAAGACAAAAGGGCTGCGACAATCATAAAGCCGCTGGTGATGTACTCGCTGGCTTTGACCCCAAGCCGATTGCCGAACATTCCGACAATCAGGAAGCCAAGCAACGGCAGAAAAACGATTGCTGAAAACATCCGCCCCTCAGCCTTTCATCATATTGATGTCTTCCACGGCAATAGAGCCGCGGTTACGGAAGTAAACAACCAGAATAGCAAGACCAATAGCCGCCTCTGCTGCTGCAACGGTAAGAACCAGGAGCGCAAAGATCTGACCAACCATGTCCTGCATGAAGTAGGAAAATGCCACCAGGTTGATATTAACTGCGAGCAATAAAAGCTCGATAGACATCAGGATCACGATGACATTCTTTCGGTTGAGAAAGATGCCAAAGATCCCGATGGTGAATAGGATCGCTGCGACCCCGAGATAGTGCGCTATGCCAATTTCCATGGGCGCCTCTCAGTGCTCCCCGTTTTCTATTCAAACTCCGAAGAAGGAACCCTCAAGAGGAAGGCCTTTTCTCCGGTACGAATTAATGGTGAAGACCCGTTACAAACGCGCCTTACAACCCCTTGCCTCTTTCAACTTTGACCACTTCGATCGAAGTTTCAGGACGACGGGCATTCTGTTCAGAGATATTCTGACGGCGTACACCCGGCTTATGGCGGAGGGTCAATACAATCGCACCGATCATTGCAACCAGCAGCACCAGACCAGAAATCTGGAACCAGTAAATGTAGCGGGTGTAAAGCAATTCACCGATAGCGGCGATATTTTGTGTCTGCTCAACAGGAGGTGTCGGGGCGGACCCTTCACCTAACATGCCAGGGGCGATGTACCAGCCACTGGCAACCATCAAGAGTTCAGCCAGCAGAATTGCACCAATCAGCGCGCCGATTGGCAAATACTGCAAGAACCCCTGACGCATTTCGGCAAAGTCAACATCCAGCATCATGACCACGAACAGGAACAGCACCATGACCGCCCCCACGTAGACAACAACCAGAAGCATCGCCAGATACTCGGCACCAATCAGTACAAACAACCCGGCTGCATTAAAGAAGCACAGGATGAGGAACAGCACTGAGTGAACCGGATTGCGAGAAGCAATCACCATGAAGGCAGAGGCCACCGCAAGTGCGGCAAACAGATAGAAAAACAGGGCCTGCAAAACCATTTTTAGGTTGCCTTTGTCCTATTGTCTCGCCCGGTCAGTGCAAAGCCCCAACCGGACACAATCCACTCCCGTTACCTTAACGGTACGGAGCATCCAATTCGATATTGCGAGCGATCTCACGCTCCCACCGCTCCCCATTCGCAAGCAGCTTGTCCTTGTCGTAGAACAGCTCTTCCCGCGTCTCGGTCGCAAATTCAAAGTTCGGGCCTTCCACGATCGCATCCACCGGACACGCTTCCTGACAGAACCCGCAGTAAATGCACTTGGTCATGTCAATGTCGTAGCGAGTGGTACGGCGTGTTCCGTCATTACGACGAGGTCCAGCTTCAATCGTAATGGCCTGCGCAGGGCAGATCGCTTCACACAGCTTACAAGCAATGCAGCGCTCTTCTCCATTCGGATACCGGCGCAAGGCGTGTTCACCGCGAAAACGCGGGCTTACAGCACCCTTCTCAAAGGGATAGTTAATCGTCGGCTTTGGTTTAAAGAAATAACGCATGGCAAGAAAAAACGCCGAAACGAACTCCTTCAAAAGCAACGACTTTGCGGCCTGTCCCAGTCCCATAGCCTTTACAGCCCTTTCTTGATCGAACATGCCACCGGCATGGAAGATCTATTACAATCCAAGAGAACCTATGAGCACTTCTAAAAAGTCATACTAGGTTCTCGTTACCCTTTCCTCTCGAATTAAGGAGCAATGCTAGCTCCGGCGAGATATCCGATAATCGGAATCCCGATTATCGTTAGGGCAAAAATGACTTTGCGGATCGTCGGTTCCGCCAGCTCAACCCAACCTTTTTCAGCTGGGTTGAGCTCTTTTCCTTTGTTAATGGCTGCCTCCATAAATCCAAGAAGGAGACGGTAGTTCAGCCATCCAAGGTAAATTCCCATGACACCGCCGATTAACCCGGCGATGGAAATCATGCTCCAAATCCACCCACTGGCGGCGTCCAGCCCATGAACATCAGCACGAAGGCCACGATGAACACCATTGCCAGTGACAGCGGCAGGAAGACTTTCCAACCCAGACGCATCAGCTGGTCATAGCGATAACGCGGGACCATTGCTTTCGCCATGGAGATGAAGAAGAACACCAACAAACTCTTGAGCAGGAACCAGATGACACCAGGCACCCAGGTGAATGGTGCAATATCCAATGGAGGCAACCAGCCGCCCATAAACAGGATGGTCATCAGACCACACATCAAGGAGATCGCCACATACTCACCCAACATGAACATCATGTAAGGGGTAGAGCCGTACTCAACCATGAAGCCTGCAACCAGTTCAGATTCCGCTTCCGCCAGATCGAATGGAGGACGGTTTGTTTCTGCCAAAGCGGAAACAAAGAACACCACGAACATCGGGAACAGCGGCAACCAGTACCAGTTCAAAATAGACAACCATGGCACGCCCAGCATGTGAGCAAGCCCGCGAGTCTGCTGCGCATAAACGATCTCAGTCAGGTTCAACGAACCAACGCAGAGCAGAACGGTCACGATTACAAAGCCGATAGAAACTTCATAGGAAACCATCTGTGCCGCAGCACGAAGCGCTGACAAGAACGGGTATTTGGAGTTGGAGGCCCAACCAGCAATGATCACGCCATAAACTCCAAGGGAGCTGATAGCGAACACATACAAAATACCCACATTGATGTTTGCAATCGCCCAACCATCAGCAACCGGTATTACCACCCATGCTGCGAGAGCAAGAACCACTGTCACCAGCGGCGCAAACAAAAACAGGAACTTATCAGATCCCGATGGGATCACAGGTTCTTTCAAAACAAATTTCAAAAGATCCGCAAAACTCTGCAACAAGCCCCAGGGGCCAACAACGTTAGGACCGCGACGGATCTGGACAGCAGCCCAGATCTTACGGTCAGCGTATAGAATGTAAGCAACGATCAGCAGCAGCACGACCATCAAGAGCACGCTCTGGAAGAGCATGATGATCAGCGGCCAGCCATAATCCCAGAAAAAAGCTTCCATGCTCACCGTCCCCTTATTCCGCCGCCTCAGCTCGGCGCTGCATGGCAAGTGCGGAACACTCGGCCATCACCGCTGAAGCTCGGGCAATCGGGTTGGTTAGATAAAAATCAGTGAATGCCTGTGCGAAACCGGCACCATTCATGTCACCACCGCGCACGCTGAGCTTGGAAACATCCGAAGCAACACCGGTCGCGATGCAATCTACATTCGCCATATGAGGAACTGCCTCAACAACAGCTCCGCGCAACTGCGCAAAACTGTTGAAGGAAAGCGGCTTACCAAGTGCACCGGAAAGCGCACGAATGATTGCCCAGTCCTCACGTGCATCACCAGGAGGGAATGCAGCGCGGTTTGCCAGCTGTACACGGCCTTCCAGGTTCACAAAAGTACCTGGTTTTTCGGTGTAAGCAGCACCTGGCAAAATAACGTCAGCGCGGTGTGCGCCGCGGTCACCGTGGGTGCCGATATAAACAACAAACGCATCCCCGAAGGAAGCCATGTCCAGTTCATCTGCACCAAGCAGGAACACAACATCTACGTCGCCTTTGGCAGCTGCGTCTTGAATACCACCAGTATCCAGACCACCCTCACCCGGAACAAGTCCGATATCCAGACCGCCAACACGGCTGGCAGCAGTGTGAAGAACGTTAAAGCCGTTCCACTCATCGCTCACAGCACCAACGCTTTCAGCAAGCTTGGCAGCAGCGGCCAGTACAGCAGCACCGTCTTCACGGGCAATCGCGCCTTCACCAACGATGATCATTGGATTTTTAGCGTTCTTCAGAACCTCTGCAAATGCGTTCTTGCCAGAAGCAACGTCCGCCAGAGTGTCTGGACCAGCACCGAGGTAATCCACGTCGTAGGTCAGATCCGCAGGTTGGCCAATCAGACCAACTTTTGCACCGCCATGACGCCAAACCTTACGGATGCGGGCATTGAGAACTGGCGCCTCAACACGTGGGTTAGCACCCACGAGCAGAATTGCATCAGCGTCTTCAATACCTTCCACGGAAGAGTTAAACAGATAGGTTGTCCGACCAAGAGACGGATCAAGCTGTGCACCATCCTGACGGCAATCCATGTTGGCAGAACCAACACTCTCCATCAGAGCCTTCAGAGCAAACATTTCTTCAACAGTAGCAAGATCACCAGCGATCGCAGCAGTTTTAGCACCACCAGCCGCTTTCACCTTTGACGCAACCGCATTCAGAGCGTCAGTCCAGCTCGCAGGAGCTAGCTTGCCGTTCTGCTTCACGTATGGGCGATCCAGACGCTGTGTCTTCAGACCATCCCAGATAAAGCGGGTTTTGTCGGAGATCCATTCCTCGTTCACCTCTTCATTGAGGCGAGGCATGATGCGCATGACTTCTTTACCGCGTGTATCCACACGGATAGCGGAGCCAAGAGCGTCCATCACGTCGACGCTTTCTGTCTTCACCAGTTCCCAGGGGCGAGCATTGAACTCGTATGGGCGGGAAGTCAGAGCACCAACCGGGCAAAGGTCAATCACGTTGCCCTGCAGCTCGGAGGAAAGCGCTTCTTCAAGATAAGTGGTAATCTCGGCGTCTTCACCGCGGCCAATCAGGCCCAGTTCAGAAACACCGGCAACCTCGGTCGTAAAGCGAACACAGCGCGTGCAGTGAATGCAGCGTGTCATGATCGTTTTCACAAGCGGACCGACATATTTATTTTCAACTGCGCGCTTGTTTTCCGCATAACGGGAACTATCTACACCGTAAGCCATGGCCTGATCTTGAAGATCACACTCACCGCCTTGGTCACAGATAGGGCAGTCCAGCGGGTGGTTGATCAGGAGAAACTCCATCACACCTTCACGCGCTTTTTTCACCATAGGAGATTTTGTAAAAATCTCTGGTGGCTGGCCTTCTGGTCCCGGACGCAGATCGCGCACGCCCATTGCACAAGAGGCAACCGGTTTTGGCGGTCCGCCTTTTACTTCTACAAGGCACATGCGGCAGTTGCCGGCCACTGAAAGCCGGTCATGAAAACAGAACCGAGGAATTTCCGCGCCGGCCTCTTCACAGGCCTGCATAACGGTATATTCCGCAGGAACTTCAATTTCTTTGCCGTCGACGACAAGCTTGGTCATGCGTTGGCATCCTCACCCTTAGCTTCTTTAGCCCGATAAGCTTCAAGAAGCTCAGTCACTTCAATTCCATCGATGGTCATGCCCTCAAGCCGGCAGCTTTTGATTTTAGCGCCAGCCAGATTGGCATTTTCAAGGATCAGCCCAGAAAGATTGACTTTCTCGACTGACCAACCAGAAAGGTTTGCATCAAGGATCGACCAGCCTGAGAGGTTAACGTCGTTGATGCGGCTACCAGACATGTTCACGTTATTAAAGGAGCACCCGGAAAGGACACAGTCATCAAACACGGAACCTGAAAGGTCGCTTTCATTCACATCCAGACGTTTTTTCTCATTGCTGATCTTCATATCCCCTACTCCGCCGCAATCTTGTCGGTCGGTGTGCGCTGCGTAGCAACGTAACTGTCGATCCGATCTTCAATCACAGGGCGGAAGTTTTTGATCAAACCCTGAATAGGCCATGCCGCCGCATCACCAAGCGCGCAGATCGTATGACCTTCCACCTGCTTGGTCACTTTGAACAGCATGTCGATTTCCTCATAAGAGCTCTCGCCCTTGACCATCCGCTCCATAACACGCCACATCCAGCCCGTACCTTCACGGCACGGCGTACACTGACCGCAGCTTTCGTGTTTGTAGAAGTAGGACAGACGAGCAATCGCTTTGATGATGTCCGTGGAGTTGTCCATCACGATCACAGCAGCTGTACCCAGGGAAGAGCCAACTTCGCGCAGACCGTCAAAGTCCATCTTGGCGTCGCGAATTTCTTCGCCCTTCACACAAGGAACAGAAGAACCACCCGGAATAACCGCCAGCAGATTGTCCCAGCCGCCACGGATGCCACCGCAGTGCTTTTCAATCAGCTCCTTGAACGGAATACCCATGGTCTCTTCAACGGTACAAGGTTTGTTCACGTGTCCGGAAACACAGAACAATTTTGTACCAGCGTTGTTTTCGCGGCCAATACCGGAGAACCATGCACCACCACGACGCAAGATGGTCGGGGCAACAGCAATGGATTCCACGTTGTTCACTGTGGTTGGACAGCCATAGATACCCATGTTCGCAGGGAACGGAGGCTTCAGACGCGGTTGACCTTTTTTACCCTCAAGACTTTCCAGCAGTGCAGTTTCTTCACCGCAGATGTAAGCCCCTGCACCGTGGTGCACGTAGATATCAAAGTCATAGCCGTTCTTGTTGTTCTTGCCGATCAGGCCAGCATCATAAGCCTGATCAATCGCAGCCTGCAGGCGCTCACGTTCACGAATGAACTCGCCGCGCACGTAAATGTACGCCGCAATAGCACCCATCGCGAAACCAGCAAGCAAGCAGCCCTCAACCAGATGGTGAGGATCGTGACGCATGATTTCACGGTCTTTACAGGTACCCGGCTCGGACTCATCTGCATTAACCACGAGATAGGCCGGACGACCGTCGCTTTCCTTCGGCATGAAGGACCACTTCAGGCCAGTCGGGAAGCCTGCACCACCACGACCACGAAGACCGGAAGTCTTCATTTCGTCGATGATCCAGCTGCGACCTTTGTCAATAATGTCTTTGGTACCAGACCATGATCCACGCTGACGAGCCCCTTCGAGCCCCCAGTCATGCAGACCATAGATATTGGTGAAGATACGATCGGAATCGTTCAGCATCGCTTACCCCTCACCTTTCGCTTTGGCTTCCTGAGCTTTGCGGTGGCTCTCCAAGAACTCCGCAACACCAGCCTCAGCCGGACGAGGAACACCAGTATAACCAGCACCGCCAGTATTCAGAGCAGCACCTGCATGGTGCCGTGACGCTGCATCGGAACCGTCAACAACAATAGCTTCCTGAGGCGCACCCTTTGTGGTGTCCTCAATATTCAACAATGTGGTTGGACCACCCTCTGGCGCCGCGAAGATACGGTCAACACCCTGAGGGCCCGGTAGAACCGGCTTTCCGCCTGCAATGTTATCAAGAAGCTTTTCAAACTTCTCAACATCCAGATCCTCATAGAAGTCTTTGAAGATCTGCACCATCGGCGCGTTTACACAAGCACCAAGGCACTCAACCTCTTCCCAGGAGAAATTTCCATCTTCGGAAAGGGTATGAGGGGTCTCGGAGATCTTGCTTTTACAAACTTTGATAAGCTCTTCAGAACCACGCAGCTGACAGGGGGTCGTACCACACACCTGAATGTGTGCTTTTTTACCGACCGGCTGCAGCTGGAACATGGTGTAGAAGGTTGCCACTTCCAGAACACGGATGCGAGGCATATCGAGCATTTCAGAGATCACACGGATCGCTGGTTCGGTCACCCAACCAACCTGCTCTTGCGCACGCCACAGAATTGGCACGACAGCAGATGCCTGACGCCCTTCTGGATAACGCGCGATAACTTTATTCGCCCATTCCAGATTTTCTGGAGAGAACTCAAAAGAATCTGGTTGTTCGTGATGAAGACGACGCACTGACATTATCGGTCAATCTCCCCGAATACGATATCTAGAGAACCCATTACTGCAGCTACATCAGCTAACATGTGACCCTTGCACATATAATCCATTGCCTGCAAATGGGCAAAACCCGGAGCCTTAATTTTACAGCGGTAAGGCTTATTGGTTCCGTCAGAGATAAGATAAACACCGAATTCGCCTTTTGGCGCTTCAACGGCTGCATAAACTTCACCTTCAGGAACTTTGTAACCCTCAGTGTAAAGCTTGAAATGATGGATCAGAGCTTCCATGGAGCGCTTCATTTCATTGCGCTTCGGAGGAACCACTTTACCATCGGTTGAAGAAACAGGGCCAGTTTCCTTACCCAGCATCTCCAGACACTGCTTCATGATGCGAACAGATTGACGCATCTCAAACATCCGGATCAGGTAACGATCGTAACAGTCACCGTTCTTACCGACTGCAATGTCGAATTCCATTTCATCATAGCACTCGTAAGGCTGCGACTTACGCAGATCCCACTTCGCACCAGAACCACGGACCATTACACCGGAAAAGCCCATTGCCCAGGCATCATCAAGATCAACAATGCCGATATCAACGTTACGCTGTTTGAAGATACGGTTGTCAGTCAGAAGGCCTTCAATGTCGTCAAGAGTTTTGAGGAACGGATCACACCAGTTCCACATATCCTCAAGCAATTGAGCAGGAAGATCCTGATGCACACCGCCTGGACGCACATAAGCTGCGTGCATACGGGCACCACAACCGCGTTCATAAAAACCCATAAGCTCTTCGCGAGGCTCAAAACCCCACAGCGGCGGCGTCAACGCACCAACATCCAACGCCTGCGTGGTCACATTCAGAAGATGTGATAGCAAACGCCCGATTTCTGAATAAAGCACACGGATCAGCTGACCGCGCTTTGGCACTTCAATGCCCAGCAAACGCTCAACAGCAAGAGCATAAGCATGCTCCTGGTTCATGGGTGCTACATAGTCCAACCGGTCGAAGTAAGGCACAGCCTGAAGATAGGTCTTGTGCTCGATCAGTTTTTCAGTACCCCGGTGCAGCAATCCGATATGCGGGTCAACGCGAATGACCACCTCACCGTCCAGTTCAAGAACCAGACGCAGCACACCGTGCGCCGCAGGGTGCTGCGGACCAAAGTTAATATTAAAGTTTCGTACCTGAGCCTCAGCCATTCTCTACCTGTGCCTCAGTTCGATGCTTTTTCATCACCAGGAAGCACATAGTCAGTACCTTCCCATGGTGAGAGGAAATCAAAACTACGGAATTCCTGTGTAAGCTGCACAGGTTCATAAACAACACGCTTCTTGGTGTCATCGTAACGAACCTCTACATAACCCGTCAGAGGGAAATCCTTGCGAAGCGGGAAGCCGTCAAAACCGTAGTCAGTCAGCAAACGCCGCAGATCCGGGTTACCGGTGAATAGAATGCCGTACATGTCGTAGGCTTCACGTTCAAACCATTCAGCACCCTTAAAAATGGAGATGACAGAAGGAACCGGAGTGGCCTCATCTGTCTGAACCTTCACGCGAACGCGCAGGTTCTGAACGGGGGAAAGCAGGTGGTACACAACGTCGAAACGTTTTTCCCGAGCTGGCCAGTCCACACCGCAAATATCAACCAATGCTACAAAGCCGCACCGCGCGTCATCGCGCAGGAAACGCAAAACATTGATAATCTGATCATGGGACACATTAAGAGCCAGATCGCCATAAGCAACCGACCAGCCCTTAACTTTGTCTCCAAGCGTTAGCTCGATAAATTCACCGAGTTCGCTAAGCGTCTCGTCCATTACCTTGTTTCCTATAGGTTGGACATCTCACAAATGGCAAGGAACCCCATGCCAGCAATGTCGATAAGGCCGCGCACCACGAAAGTGCACGACCTGTAATTTATCTTTCAATCGTACCCGTACGGCGGATCTTCTTCTGCAGCAGCAGCACACCATAAAGCAGCGCTTCAGCAGTTGGAGGACAACCCGGCACATAGATATCAACCGGAACAACCCGGTCACAACCGCGTACAACAGAATAGGAATAGTGGTAGTAACCGCCGCCATTCGCACACGATCCCATGGAGATCACATAGCGAGGCTCAGGCATCTGGTCGTAAACCTTGCGCAGTGCAGGCGCCATTTTGTTGGTCAGCGTACCCGCAACAATCATCACATCAGACTGACGTGGGGAACCACGAGGAGCAAAGCCGAAACGCTCTGCGTCATAACGCGGCATCGACATCTGCATCATTTCCACTGCACAACAGGCAAGACCAAACGTCATCCACATAAGCGAACCGGTACGTGCCCACTGAATCAAGCTTTCACTGGAAGTAACCAGAAAACCCTTATCAGAAAGCTCGTTGTTCACATTCATGAAGAACGGATCATTCTCGCCCACTGGGCGACCTGTGTTGGGATCAATGATCCCTTTTGGAGCTTCAGAGACAAGAGGCTTGGAGCCGTCAGAGATCAATCCCATTCCAGCGCTCCCTTCTTCCATTCATAGATGAACCCAATCGTGAGCACGCCCAGGAAGATCATCATGGAGACGAAGCCAAACCAGCCCAGCCCACCATAAGCAACAGCCCATGGGAAGAGGAAAGCAACTTCGAGATCAAAGATGATGAAAAGGATCGATACCAGATAAAACCGGATGTCGAATTTCATACGCGCGTCATCAAAGGCGTTAAAGCCACACTCGTAAGCAGAAAGCTTCTCAGAATCTGGATTCTTGAAAGCAACGATAAACGGGGCAATGAGAAGCGCGAGGCCAATAACGAGGGCAACACCGATAAAGACGACAATCGGGATGTACTCCCTGAGGAGGTCTTCCATTTGTATATCCGTCCCTAGACGTAACAGGTCATGCGACCAATAAAACTCTTGGTGCACTGCACACACGGCAGAAAGTAGGGCGTAAGATTTGGAAGGACACCCTAGGATCCGGTGTATCTAGTCGCACCGCAACGCACGATTAGCTTAGCCCCACCATCTGCGCAAGACCTTACAACGGAGTAAATCGGGTCGGAAAGAGTGCCTTACGCCACGAGAAGATCACATTCTCGAGAGGCGGGCACTAAAAAGCCGCTAAAAACCTAGAGATATATATTATGAGTAAAATACTCATATTAAAATAGAAAAATGACGTTTTCTAACAATTGCTTGGGAAAACTACTCAAGACTTAAAATCGGACAATAAAATTGGTGCATTTTCCTGCGTAGTTCTGCGTAAATAGTCAAAACGTCTCAATTGAAGAGTCGCAGGACAATACCCATGAGCCACCATAATGGACTTTGTTTTAAGCCCCTGCCTACTAAAGCTTGTCCGCTAAATCTGCCATATCCGGCAGCTCCCCTACCCTAAATATAAGACAGCAAAGCTTCAGCAGGAAACATGGGTAGATAATGCAATGAAATCCAGAGAAGATGAGCCAGAATACACGAAAGCACGGTGCGCTATTTAAAGCGAACACCGTGCTTTTCGTAGTAAATGAAAGTGGCGCGAGTGACGGGACTCGAACCCGCGACCTCCGGCGTGACAGGCCGGCACTCTAACCAACTGAGCTACACCCGC
>NZ_LMCK01000090.1:563474-599158 GCF_001623165.1 Pseudovibrio sp. WM33 | reverse complement strand
CCACGTTTCTCTTTCTTCTTCCGTATTCAATTGTCAATGAGCGGAGACTTTCGCCTCAATATCCAGACTTACAAGACCTCTTAAAAACCCCGTAAATCCTTCTGTTTTTGTGCCTCCAGAACCGCGCCTCACTGGCCCGCCCCGGTGGCGTGAAGCGGGTTATAGGGATACCAGACCAACCCGTCAACACGCAAACTCCAAAAAAACAAAACAATCGGGCAAAAACTAAAATTCAAACAATTCAATAACTTCATATATCAACCCATACACCGCAAACAACCACCCAAAAACCCCAGAAACAAGCCAATAAACACAAACCAAAACAACAAAAATTAACAAAAACAAAATTTGCACAGACGAGGATATCCAACTTTTTCAAACGAAACTCACACCCTCAGCACACCAAACCACCGCAAACGTCCCTCTGATACTTCAGCGACTCGCTCAGCCGCCCGAAACCGCCCTTCACCGGGTTTGCGTTCTTATGCGTTAGTCTTCGTTATTTCGGTGTGAGACGCGCGATCTTGCGTTCCTATGTCAGCAATCGAGGCAAAAGCCCGATCCAGTCGCCCGCGCCTACAGCTCCAACCGATCCCAACTTATGCCCCTCCTCGTCAGGCCCGCCCCAGACAGCCCAAACCCGACTTATGCCCGCCTCACCAAAATCTACCGCAGACCATGGCCGCCTGTCCCAGCAGAACCAGCCTCACCGCCCCGGCAGGTCCACGGTTACCGTCTCACCGCCATACCCATGAACACTGTCCCTGGCACGAACCACCACCCGCGACATCCCTGCCGGAATCTCAACACCACTCAACGAGCGTGTGAACGGCTGCTCATTCACATGCGGATGCGCCAGCACCCGCACGGCCAGCACTTTACCGTCTTCCGAAAGCACCTCCCATGCATCGGCATAGTGGTCCCATCCTTCATCACCATGGCGCACGGTCACATCAAACCGATAGGACCCATCCGCTTGCGGGGTCACATCCGCTTTCACCACATCGGCTTCATCCGCCAAAACCTGTGTCGCCAGCAAACTGAGGAATAGTCCAGAAAGAACAGCTCGCATAAAAGCCTCCTTTAGAGCGCATTCCGGTTGTATGGCTTCCATCAAACCCGATGAACTCGCTCCACCAAATAAATCAATGCAAAACGCGCGACTATAAAGGCACGCATCAAACTCCAAGTTTGCAGCGAGGCTAATGCACCACCACCAACCTGCAAGCCACAAAACCTCAAAATATCTTGAGCAGCCAGCCGCTCTCACTCAGTCATGTATATAGATGGGAGATTTGGGCACGGATAAGAACACAACCAGATTGGCAAACACACCAATCACCAGTCCGGGCAGATCAAAAGGCGAGTTGAGCCCGCTTTGCCACAGCACCGTAGCAACCACCCCGGTCACAGCACCTGCAAGAAAAGCCGTGGTTCCACGGCGGGTGCCATAGATAGCAGCCACCAGCGGCACCAGCACAATCGGTGCCCAATAATTGTAGGCGTAAATCAGAATATCCAGAATGCTCTCTATAGAGACGGCAAACACAATAGAAAGTAGCCCCACAACCAGCGTCACCAGCTTGGCGATGAACAGCAGGTCCTCTTCCCGCATCTCTTTGCGCCGCAAAGGCCGCAACACATCATTCACAAACGCAATACTGGCGGAGTTGAGATAGGAATCCGCCGAGGACATCACAATCGCAATCACACCGGAAAACACCAGCCCCTTCAGCACAGGCGGCATAACGCTCACAATCACAAAGGCCATGGCATTATTAGGGTTCAGGTCCGGGTCCAGCGCAAAGGCTACCAAACCAATGGCTCCGGTGATTGCAAAGAAGAAAAAAGAGAACAGCCCGGAATAGAGTGTACCGCGCGCCGCGGCAGACGCGGTCTTCCCCGCCAGCAACCGCTGCATATAAGGAGGCACCAAAGTCTCCCCAAACATAAAGACAAGAATAAGCCCAATCAGCCCCATCCAGCCAAAGTCCGGCCCGGGCAGGCTCAGATGATCCGGCGGTACCGCCGCAAACAGCGCATCAACACCGCCAATCTGATAAATGCCAAAGCCCAAAACCAGCGGCATCCCAATCGCCAGAATAACGAACTGCACCACATCGGTGTAAACCACCGCCCGCATACCGCCCAGCGTCGTATAAAGAATGACGATACCGCAACCGATCCCAATGCCCCAGAACCGGTCCAACCCAAAAAACACATTGAAGATGACGCCAATCGCCCCAACCTGCGCACCAACAATGCCGCAACACAACAACAAACCGCAGACACCCGTGGTCAGTCTGGCCAGCTTGCCATAGGCCTTGCCCATAACATCCCCAACAGAAACCGCATCGGGAAACGCCTTCATCTTGGGCGCAATCAGCGTGGCAACCGCAATCTCTTTACAGCTGAAGCCCCACAGCGCCACAATGTTGGCAACGCCATATAAAAACACCTTCTCCGCATTGCCGGTAGAAAAGCCCCCGCCGATAAAAGAGGCGGACATGGTGGCGAAAATAACAAGAGACCCAAACTCACGCCCCGCCGTCGCATAATCCTTCAGCCCCCGCTGAATCCGACCACCCCACAACCCCACCACAAGTATGCCAACCAAATAGCCAGCCACGATAATCATATCGATCATCAGCAGGGGTTCCTTTTAGACACCAACAGGAGCAATCGCGCCCACGTCTAACAGGAAGACATTACATGAGAGTGAGACAGACCATTAAAAGGCAGGATTTGGGGAATGACGGCTGTGAGAGCAATCGTTTTAGTATTGTTTGCGAAAAGAAGAGTGCTGCTGACTTAATGGCAAATATCTGCAGTTACCCAATGCAATATTACCCCGCTGCGAATGCAGCTGGCCCTTTATGTCTCTGCTCGAACAGCAGTGTTATGTGGCGCTAAGACTTCTTAGTTTCCTGATCTATCAAAACTCTTACAGGGATAGATTTCGCTGCTGGTGTACCACTGATTTTGTCGTAATACCCAAGCGGCAAAAGCGGGTTGAGTTCCGGATAATAACCGGCCACAGCCCCTCGGGGTAGGGAATAATCCACCACCGTCAATCCGTTGACCCGCCTATGCATGCCGTCACTAAAGATTGTCTCGACGGCAACACAGGAACCATTTTCCAGCTCTCGCTCAGCACGATCCTCAGCATTCATAAACAACACCATTCGCGTGTTGTAGATACCGCGATAACGGTCACTGTTACTATAAATTGTCGTATTGAACTGATCATTGGAACGGACAGTCGCTAACCGCAACATATCCGGGTCATGAACTGGATCATCTGAATTTAATCCATCAAAAGTAAGGAAGTTTGCCTTCCCGTTTGGAGTGTTCCAAACAAGTCGTCTCGCCGGGACATCCAGATAAAAGCCCTCAGGAATGCGAATCTTCGACAGAAAGTCGCTGTAAATCTCCGGATAAACTTCTGAGATTTTTTCTCGGATCAAATTGTAATTCGTGATGAAACTTCCCCAGTTCACCACGCTATTTGGAAGAGTTGCCATAGCCATTCTGCACACAATTTCGACTTCTGACTTCAAATATTGACTTGCTGGCTCTAAAACTCCTCTAGACGCAGAAACCTTTGACATTGAATCTTCGGTTGTCAAAAACTGTTCACCGGCGGAAGTACCGATCTTTTCGGAGCGTGCGATTACGGGAAGGATCAGGGCATCTTTGCCGTGGACGAGGTGACCACGGTTGAGTTTGGTTGCAATACCAACAGTGAGGGAAAGCTTACGCATGGCGTCATAGGAGCGTTGAGTATCTGGAATGGCACGAACAAAATTGCCGCCCATCCCGATGAAGACCTTAGCGGTCCCTTTCTCCATCGCTTCTACGGCTTTAATTGTATGGTGCCCATGTTCACGAGGCGGCTCAAAATGGAATACTTTCTTTAGCTGTTCGAGATAAGCCTGCGAAGGCTGTTCATCGATACCAACTGTCCGGTCTCCTTGAACATTTGAATGACCGCGGATCGGTGCAATGCCTGCTCCTGGCTTGCCAAAGTTTCCCAATAACAACAGTAAGTTTGCCACCTGTTGTAGAAGGTGTGATCCTTTCTGATGCTGAGTAAGGCCCATTCCATAACAAATCATCGTTGCTTTAGACCGGATATAAACTTCTGATACACGTCTGATTTGCTCTTCAGAGATGCCTGAAATGTCGGTAATTTCATCCCAATTCTGGCTCAAAACATCTTCTTGCAATGCAGTGATGCCTACTGTGTGACGCTCTACGAACGCCCAGTCGATTATTTGCTCACCATTGGCATCGCGTTCAAAAATGACCTTCATCATGCCCTTGAGCATTGCGAGGTCCCCACCAATACGGACTTGAACAAAGTTGCTCGCGATTTCAGTTGAGCCCAATGTCGCCATTTGCACAACGTCTTTAGGATTAGTGAAACGGATCAACGCACGTTCGGGCATTGGATTGACCACGATAACAGGTACACCCCGTTTTCGCGCTCGAATAAGATTGGCCATCATACGAGGTGAATTTGTACCGGTATTTTGACCTATAACGAAGATTGCCTGAGTACTGTCAAAATCTTCCATCACCACAGTGCCCTTACCTACACCAATTGATGGCGGCAGGCCTCGGCTTGTTGGCTCATGGCACATGTTTGAGCAATCTGGAAAATTATTAGTGCCAAACTCGCGCGCAAAAATAGAATAGAGGAATGCAGCCTCATTGGAGGTGCGTCCTGACGTATAAAATTCCGCTTGATTTGGATTGCCTAGAGCTCGCAGGTGTCCGCCAATCAGATCAAAGGCTTCATCCCAGTCACATGGCACATATTTATCTAGTTCCTCACTATAACGCATAGGTTCGGTTAACCGGCCCTGCATTTCCAACCAGTGATCGGATTCTTCCATCAAACTAGATACGGTATTCGCGGCAAAGAACTCGCGTGTTACTCTCTTTTTCGTTGCTTCGAATGCAAGTGCCTTTGCACCATTCTCACAGAACTCAAATTTACTTCGACACACCGGATCAGGAAAGGCGCAACTAGGGCACTTAAAGCCTCCAGGCTGGTTCATTGAAAGGAGTGCTTTCGAACCTTTGCTGAGACCACTTTGCTCCATCAATACCTTGAGTGTGGCCCTTGCAGCCCCCCAACCGCCTCCTGGTTGCTCAGTTTTTTGGATCTTATTTTTCTTCTCCGTCATACCAAGAGGCTCACTTTTTCTTACCGTAGATGTATCTACCTACAAAGCGGTGATTTTGAATACAACAGATAGTAAACCATATATAATTAAACCAGAGATAATGTGTAATATAAAATATGCAACTTTATTTTTAAATAATACTACCAGCTTCGGCCTCATTATAAAGTTAAATTCGTCATTATTCTCAATATAAAGACAACAACATATTTTTTATCTTAAATATTAGAATACTTATCAGAGATGCACTATTTTTCTAACTAAACTAAGGCAATCATAGTTACACAGTACTAACATTCCCCGCAGTACCTACACCTGTCACAGTCTGACGTACGTCATCCGGGAAACAAACAATTCCAGCATCAACTCCGCGTTCTTAGAAAAGCATCTACTAAATTATATTTCTGCCTGCAGTTGTGTGCTTGTCAAATACATCACATAGTATGCATGTCTAAAGCATTCATGCAGCAGGAGGCGGGCCGTTGAGTGAGGCAATTCAAACGGAACCGATCGTCGGCCTACCAAGAAACTCATTTTCATTAAATTCCATCCGGCGAAAAGACAGATTTGCGTTTTGGCGAGAGAGCTTAGCCTGTCTTTGCGAGGCAGAAATACACCGCGGCGAAGATCAGCTCGATTTCTTTGGTGATATCAAATCTGTGCTGTTCGATTCCCTCATGCTCTCTCAGGTGACAGCACAAGCCCATATCGCCAACCGCACCAATGCGGCCATGGCACGAGATGGCGTAGATCATTATTTGCTGATGGTTCATGATGAGGGCGACGCCGAGTTCTATGCCGGGCAAAAGAGCGTCAACCTCAACAAGGGCGACTGCATTTTTCTGGATTTCTCACAGGAAGGTGGCTCAATCTCCGGCAGTTACAGCAATCGCTCCATTCTGATCGCACGCGAGCAACTTGCGCCCCTGCTGCACAGCCCGGATGACAGCAACTTAAAAACACTCCCGGCGGCTCACCCACTGAATGTGATTTTGCGCGAACATCTCTCGTCAGTCAGCGCCCAGACCAGCAAACTGAACATGCAGCAAGCCCAGCAGCTCGTGCCCGCAACCATGGGGTTGATTGCTGCGTGCCTGAATGGAATGCCTCATGAAAGCGAGGCAGGACAGGAAGGTGTTAATCTGGCCTTGATGACCCGCGCCCGGCGCGTTGTCGAGGCAAACCTGACCAACCCGAACCTGTCTCCGGACTATCTCGGCGGCGCCATAAACGTATCGCGCAGCAAACTCTATGAGTTGTTTCTGTCCTTCGGCGGCGTCAGCAAATACATCCGCGACAGGCGCATGAAGGCCGTCTTGCGCGCACTGCTAGACCCGCGCAACGCCTACAGAGCAACCTATCAGGTGGCTTTGGATTTTGGCTTCATGAATGAAAGCAGCTTCAGCCGCATGTTCAAAAAATACTTCGGCTTCTCCCCTCGCCAGGTGCGCTCAAAATCCTTTGAAATCACCGCAGCCGCTCAGGGAGAAATCAAGCAAGGCCGACAATACGAAGACTGGATACTGAACCTCAGCTAGAACGGCAAAAACACCGGAATAAGCAGGGTGGCAATCGCCAGCGCCATGATCTGCAACGGCACGCCAATCACCACGTAATCCTTGAACCGATAGTTCCCCGGCCCCATCACCAGCGTGTTGATGGGCGAAGCCACAGGCGTACAAAACGCCGTCGAAGCCGCAATCGCAACGCTCATGAGGAATGGCTCAGGCTGCACCCCCATAATGGACGCCACCTCAAACGCAACAGGCGCAATCAACACCGCCGTCGCCGTGTTCGACGTAAACTGGCTGAAGACAGAGGTCAGCAAAAACAAAGACATCAGCATCACATAAGGGGAGCTATTGCCATAAAGCGCAACAATCTGATCCACAATCAGCAGCAACCCACCCGTTTTCTCAAGAGCGGTAGCCATGGGGATCATCCCCGCAATCAAAATCAAACTGGGCCAGTTGATAGAAGTGTAAGCCCGATTAACCGAAACACACCCTACGCACACCATTGCCGTCGCCGCCAAAACAACCGCCGTCACACTCGGCACCACACGGAAGATGATGAGCGCCAGCATAAGCGCCAGAATACCAAGCGCGACAGGCGCCAGCTTGCGCCGGGGCAGATAGTTCTTAATCTCCTCCGGAAACGCCAACAACAGAAAACTCTCCCGCGCCGCCTGCAGTTTGCTGATGTTCTCCCAGTCCCCGACCACAAGCAACTGGTCCCCAAACTTCAGCTCGATGTTCCCAAAGTTCCCGTGCAGAGTTTCCCCCTTACGGATGAGCCCGACAACGCTCAGGTTGTGGTTGGTCCGAAACCCGGCACCACTGATCTTTCTACCGATCAGCTTGGAATCCGGCGCCACAATCAAATCCGCCATGCCAAGCTCACGAGCAGAAAGGTGATGCCCCTCCTCGCCCATCGGCAACAGCTCCAGCCCAATGCAGGCAAACACATCCCCGCTGATAGGCTCCTGCATCACCCCAAACACAATATCACCAGCCTTGAAGGCACGGTTTGTCTGGGTCGACGTCACCTTCAACCGCTTCGTCGTGGTGGAGGTATACTCCAACCCAAACAGTGTAAGCCCAATCCGCCGCCGCAGCTTCGCGCTCACAACAGTCTGCCCAACCAGCTCAGAATCCTCACGGACCCGCAAGCGGACAATCTTGTCTTCAATATCGTAGGCTTCCAAAAACCCCTGCAGCGTCCGGCGCCCCTGCTCCGTCGCTCCTTGAGGCCGCTGCTGACCGCGCAAAAACAGGCGGCCATAGACCAGCATGTAAATCACAGCCACAATGAGAATAACGAGCCCGATCGGCGTGAAGATGAAGAAGTTGAACGGCTCCATACCAGCATTTTGCAACTGAGCATTGGCAATCAGGTTGGGCGGTGTCCCGATCAGGGTAAGCATCCCCCCAATCAGTGCCCCATAAGCAAGTGGCATAAGCAGCCGCGAAGGAGAAAGGTTGGAGCGGCTCGCAAGGCGGATAGCAACCGGAATAAAGATCGCCCCTGCCCCCGTCACGCTCATAACAGACGCCAGCGCCGCAACCGTCAGCATCAACAGAACGATCAGCTTCCACTCCTGATCCCCCGCAATCTGAACGATCTTGTCTCCAACCGCATAAGAAATCCCGGTCTGGGCCAGCGCCTCACCAACAATGAACAGCCCGGCAATCAAAATGACAACGGTGGACCCGAAACCCGAGAGCATTTCAGCAGGCGTCAGAATACCAGACAGCCCAAGCGCCAACATCACCATGATTGCAACAAGGTCCAGCCTCAGCTTGTCGGAGACAAACAGGATGACAGCTGCAAACAATACGAAGAAGGTGAAAAGCATTTCCCAAGACATCGTCTTAGTGTCCTTCGAGAAGTAAATCAGAGGGTTCTGGCCGCAGAATCTGTACGATGTATACGAGGCATATTCGGCAGATCTTAATAAGACAGGAAGTCTTATAGGCCACCGCTTAGTTTATCTAGATGTCTAAGTAAACAATTTATTGAGAGCCTTCGTATTCCCAGCTGTGGAAACAGCATAAGTTATTATGCATATACTTAGTCTGGATCCATTAGTTGCTATCCAGATACCCTGACGAAACTTAACTGAAGTTTACCAGCGGCAAGTTAAAAGCCACATCCTGCTTCCTAAAGGGCAGAGACCTGCAGTTTACATCACCAAGTAATCCAGCTCGATTTACAGGATCGCACACGGCACTTCCATCACAAAAAGAGGCGCAGCCTGTCTTGGCCACGCCCTTCACTGGTAGAATACAATCCAAAGCTAGGTCTCTACGACCTCAATCATTTTCCGTAAGTCCCTTTCTCCGGAAAGTGCTTTACGCCGTCGGCGGCCAGCTGGAAGCCGGTCATATAGGGGTCGCGGTCATCGAGGAAGAGGGTGTTGTAGCCGGTTTTGCGGGCCCAGCCTTCGATGGTTGGGATGATGCCGTCATGGCCACCCACTTTGGTTGCTTCCTTCACACCGCCCACAAACACAGAGCCGATGATGGATTCATGGCGCATGGTGTCGCCAACCTTTAGCTCACCTTTGGCGTAAAGATGCGCGAGGCGAGCAGATGTGCCGGTCCCGCACGGGCTACGGTCCAGTGCTTTGTCGCCATAAAACACCGCATTGCGCCGATCCGCAGCCTCAGAGGTTGGCTTGCCAGTCCATTGAATGTGACTGATACCGTGAATGCGTTCATCTTCGGCATGGGTCACGGAGTACTTCTCATTCAAAGCAGCCCGCAACCGCGGACTCCAGTCGAGCAACTGTGAGACACCTACATTCTCAAGGCCCGGAAAGTTCTCCTGTTCCTCAACAATGGCGTAGAAGTTGCCGCCATATGCCACGTCAACGCTGATCTCACCCACACCCGGCAGGTCAACACTCAAACCAGTCTCTGCCAGATAGCTTGGCACGTTGGTCAGACAAACACTCTCAACATATCCGTCTTTTTCAAAATACTCAGCAACCACAAGACCAGCAGGCGTATCCAAATACACCTTGCCCGGCTCTCGAGGCTCAATAAGCCCCTCTTCCAGCGCCATAGTAATCGTACCGATGGTGCCATGCCCACACATGGGCAAACAGCCGGATGTTTCAATAAATAGCACTGCCACATCACAGTCAGGCCGTGTTGGAGGAAACAGCATGGAGCCGGACATCATGTCGTGCCCACGCGGCTCAAACATCAATCCGGTTCTGATCCAGTCATAGCGCTTGAGAAAATCCGCCCGCCGCTCCAGCATATCATTGCCGCGCAAGGCTGGCGTGCCGCCCGCAACCAGTCGCACGGGGTTACCGCAGGTATGCCCATCAACACAGAAAAAACTCTTGGAGACCAAGCTCCCCTCCCCTTATTCCATGGCATCAATGCAGGATGCCGGCGGTCAACCGATGGAGCCCTCTCTCTCCCCCGGCAAAACCGCGCTTAAAATCGTTGAGCACTGTAAAGTGTGCAATCTATTTTTGGTGTTTCACCGCAAATCAGGTCACTGACCAGCTCAGCCGTAATAGCTGCCTGTGTGAGCCCATGATGACCATGCCCAAACGCATAAGTCACGCGGTCGCTTTGTTTAGAATGCCCAATCACCGGCAAGGTATCCGGCATAGAAGGCCGATGTCCCATCCAGCGAATGCCGTTTTCACGGTTCAGGCCGGGTAACAAACGAGATGCCTTCTCGGCCATCGCGTCAGCCCGCTTCCAGTTGGCTTCCATCTCCAGCCCGCCAAACTCAACAGCACCGCCAACCCGCAATCCGTGAGAAAGCTGCGTCACTGCAAAGCCAAGTCCTGGCACCATAACAGCATGCTTCAAAGCAACATTCGGCACGGAAAACGTGGTGTTGTACCCACGCTCCGTCTCCAGCGGCACCTTGTCTCCCAACTGAGCCGCCAGCGTCTTGGACCACGCACCACAAGCAATCACCGCATGATCGCTGAGGATTTGCTCTTCACCTTCCAGATGCAGAACAATGTGATCGCCCTGCGGCTGAATATGAGAAACCGAGGACTTGAGGATCTTGCCACCGTTGCGCTCAAAAGCCTCTGCAAGGCTCAGGCACAGAGCATGCGGATCATCAACACTCATCCATCCCGGCACCAGTGCTCCGCCAACAACATTCTCAGAAAAATCGGATTCTAACTCACGGATCTGGTTGCCATTGAGCTCTTCAACCTCGATGCCATGCTCACGTTGCTCCTGCCAGCCTTTGCGAACACCCTCAATCTGACTGCGCTCGGTATAGACCTCAAGACAGCCCTTCATAAACACATGATGTCGCGTGCCTGAGGATTGCCACAGCCGTTCCCATGCAGGCAACGAAGCCTTGTTGATCGCAGCTTTGCCAAGAACGCTGTGTTTCAGTTTGTCAGGAAGCGATGCCCGCGAGAACCGCAGCATCCATGGCAGGATCTTGAGTGCATAAGCAGGGCGCACAGAAAGTGGCCCCAGCGGGTCTAGCAACCAGCCGGGTATTTTCCGCCAAATGCCTTTGGATGCCAAAGGCGCAACATCAGTCCATGCAATGCCAGCCGCGTTCCCACGGCTGGCCATTTCACCCGGACCATTGCGGTCAATCAGAGCAACCTTGTGGCCTTCTTGCTGAAGGCGCAGGGCTGTTGCCAATCCAACAACCCCGGCTCCGATTACATGGATGTGTCGCATAGCTCTTTAAGCTCCGGCAGTTCCGGGCGGCATGCAACTGCATCTTCCACCACCTTGATGACACGCGCACGCTCCGCACCGGACAAAGCCAGACGTGGCGCACGAACACGGTCATTAGAGCCGATAGCAACCATCTCTGCCAACTTGATATTTTGGACTAGATTGGTGGAGACATCCAAGTCCAGCAGCGGACGGAACCAGCGGTAAATCTCAAGCGCTTCCTGATAACGCCCAGCTTTTGCCAGCTTGTAGATCGCGACAGTTTCGCGTGGGAAAGCCACAACAAGACCAGCAACCCAACCATCAACACCCATCATCAGGCTCTCAAGCGCAAGGTTATCAACACCGGTCAGCACCTTGAAACGATCGCCAAAGCGGTTGATCACTTCTGTTGCGCGGCGAATGTCATCGGTGGACTCTTTCATCGCAACAATAAGCGGCTCGTCTGCCAGCTCAGCGAACATGTCCAACGTCACATCAACACCGTAAGCAACCGGGTTGTTGTAAACCATCACCGGAACGCCACCAGCTTTCGTAACTGCTTTGATGTGAGCCACAGTCTCATGCGGTGCAGAGCGGTAGGGCACGCCCGGCAGAACCATCAGACCATTTGCACCAGCAGCTGCAGCATCCGCTGCCGCTTTCATCGCACGGCGCGTAGAGCTCTCGCACACGGTCATGATGACGTGTTTGGACCCACAAACCTTTTTGGCAAGCTTGAGAATTTCGATTTTCTCTTCTGGCTCCAGCGCCATCGCTTCACCAAGAGAACCACAAACAATAATGCCATCGCAGCCGGCGTCCATCTGCAGCTGGAAGCAACGCTCCATCACTACAAAATCAAGCTCATCGTTCTCTGTAAACTTTGTTGTGACAGCCGGGTAAACACCAGTCCACATTTTGATTATCCTCACCTGTGATATATTACAGGCAATATGACCCTCAAACCCTCAAAGGTCAATACTGTGATATATCTGAAAGCAAATTAATCCAGAACCACAGTGGAAAAGCAATAAATTCAGCAGGTTAATAACGCTGCGGAAAGTGTGTAACCGGCAAT
The DNA here is from genome assembly GCF_001623165.1 of Pseudovibrio sp. WM33. Taxonomy (NCBI): domain Bacteria; kingdom Pseudomonadati; phylum Pseudomonadota; class Alphaproteobacteria; order Hyphomicrobiales; family Stappiaceae; genus Pseudovibrio; species Pseudovibrio sp. WM33. Next base: position 586,718 of record NZ_LMCK01000090.1, on the reverse strand, counting down.
CCGACACTTCCCGCAGCACAATATCATGAAGTTCAGGAGGCCTGAGAACGAGTCCGGGAAACAGCGTCATGCCAACCGGAGAGTCGCTTCTCACGCTCGGTTGCGTCCATGTTCGGCTCAAAACGACGGTCCAGATGCCAGCGCTTGGAGAATTCCTCCATGCTCGGCCAAACACCCGCCTTCATACCCGCAAGCCACGCAACGCCAAGTGCGGTGGTTTCCTGAACAACAGGGCGATCCACCGGACGGCCAAGAATGTCCGCAAGAAACTGCATGGTCCAGTCAGAGGCAACCATGCCGCCATCAACGCGCAGCACGGTGTCACCATTCAGCGGAGAACCCATGTCAGAAGACTTGGAGTTGATCAGATCAACAGTCTGGTAGCCAACACTTTCCAGTGCCGCCCGTGCAATCTCGTCCTGACCGGTGGAACGCGTCATGCCGAAAATCGCCGCGCGGGCTTCAGGATCCCAGTATGGCGCACCCAGACCAACAAACGCCGGAACCAGATAGACATGGCTTTCCGGGTCAGCATTCTCAGCCATCAACTGCGTCTGTGCAGCAGTCTCGATAATCTTCAGCCCATCACGCAGCCACTGCACAGCAGCACCGGCAATAAAGATGGAGCCTTCAAGCGCATAGGTCGTTTTGCCGTTAAGACGATACGCGATCGTGGAGAGCAAACGGTTTTTGGAATAAACCAGCTCTTCGCCCGTGTTCAGCAATGCAAAACAGCCAGTGCCATAAGTGGACTTCACCATGCCCTGCTTAAAGCAAGCCTGCCCAACCGTTGCCGCCTGCTGGTCGCCAGCCACGCCATAAATCGGCAGCTCGGCACCAAACAGATCCGCAGTGATTGTGCCGAAGTCATCCGCACAGTCTTTCACGTCCGGCAGCAGGCTCTTCGGGATGTTCAGCAGAGTCAGCAGCTCGTCATCCCAGCGGTTCTCCCCAATGTTATAAAGAAGAGTACGCGAAGCGTTTGTCGCATCTGTCATGTGAGAGGTGCCGCCAGTCAAACGCCAGATCAACCAGGTGTCCACTGTGCCAAACGCTAGTTCGCCAGCTTCCGCCCGCTCACGCACGCCCTCAACATTGTCCAGAATCCAGGCAACCTTGGTGCCGGAGAAATAAGGATCAAGCAGCAAACCAGTCTTGCTGGTGAACAGCTCCTCATGACCTGCCGCTTTCAGCGTGCTGCAGAAGGCGGAGGTTCGCCGATCCTGCCAGACAATCGCGTTGTAAACTGGCTCACCGGTCTTGCGGTCCCAGATCAGCGTTGTCTCACGCTGGTTGGTAATGCCCACACCGATAATCTGCCCTGCAGCAAGGTCAGCGCCGGACAAAGCCTCACGGCATGTCTCAACAGTCGTCGACCAGAGGTCTTCAGGATCGTGCTCTACCCAGCCTTCATGCGGAAAGTGTTGCGGAAACTCCCGTTGCCCGACACCCACACTTTCAAAACTGTCATTGAAAACGATCGCACGCGTTGACGTCGTCCCCTGATCAATGGAGAGCACCCACCCTGTCATTTATTCCTCCCGGAAGAGGGTTCCCCTCTTCGAAAATCCAATTTGGCACCAGCTATTTTTCTGAGGCGCCGAAACAATCTACAGCGCGTTCCGCTTGATTACTCACAATCAAGCGATAAGAATTCGCTTAAGCAAACAAATTAGAGCACGACACGTAAATGAGAATGCACGTGATGTGCTCTAATGATGAACCTAGAATGTCACGTGCCAAAATACAAAGGTCAACCTTTGTGTATACCATCCCATACAAGGCGCCATGACATAAAACAGGCTCTGCCTTTCACCAGGAAAAACAGAGCCTGAAACTTAACCAGCCATGCGGCTCGCTTCAAAGTAGCTAGCAAGGTAATGCTCAAGCACACCTGCAGCTTCCTTCGGCAGATGCAGTCCCAGCTTGGAACGCCGCCACAAAATATCGTCAGCCGTGACCGCCCATTCCTGCTCAACCAGCCAGTTCACTTCGCAGGCATAAAGACCACCGCCAATATGCGCGCCCATCTCAGCACTGGTTTTCGCATACCCGAGGATCTTCATGGCATCAGAGCCATAGGAGCGTACCAGACGATAAGCATGGTCATGCTCAAGGAACGGATAAGCTGATTTCAAAGAAGCAACCTTCGCACCAAAATCACCCGGCTCAAAGTCACCACCTGGCAAAACGCTATCTTTGGTCCAACTGTTCTTCTTGGCAGCCTGCGGCAGATAATCCGCCAGCTTCTCCAACGCATGCTCCGCCAGACGGCGGTATGTGGTGATCTTGCCACCAAACACGCTCAGTAATGGAGCCTTGCTCTCACCCTCATCCATCTCAAGAACATAATCGCGCGTCGCCGCACGCGCTTCGCTCGCACCATCATCATAAAGAGGACGCACACCGGAATAGGTTCGCACAACCATGTCCGGGGTCACTTCTTTAGAGAAGTACTCACTCACCGCGCTGCACAGATACGCAACTTCATCATCAGAACAGGAAACCCCTGCCGGATCATCCTGATAATCAACATCTGTGGTGCCGATCAGCGTGAAATCATCCTCATAAGGGATCGCGAAGACAATACGGCCATCCGCATTTTGGAAAATGAAGCTGCGATCATGGCCAAACATCTTCGGTACAATGATATGGCTGCCCTTCACCAGACGCACATTCGCCTGACTGTTCAGCCCAATGGCGCCTTTCAAAACGTTAGACACCCAGGGCCCAGCCGCATTCACCAGCGCTTTGGCCTGCACCAGCTCGCTCTTGCCGCTCACGCTATCGCGAATTTCAATCTCCCAACCACCAGCGGTACGGGAGGCGCGGACAACTTCAGTGTTACGGCGAATTTCAGCACCACGTGCAGCGGCATCCCGCGCATTCAGCACAACCAGACGCGCATCATTCACCCAGCAATCGGAGTATTCAAAACCGCGCGTGAAAAGAGACTTCAAGCCATCGTTAAACGGAGCGCTGTCCAGCGGCACCGTCTTCGTTGCTGGCAACAGTTTACGACCACCCAGATGGTCATACATGAACAGACCAAGACGCAGGAACCACGCCGGACGCAAGCCTTTATGGTGCGGAAGAATAAAGCGAAGCGGCCAGATGATATGCGGCGCCATGTTCAAAAGAACTTCGCGTTCCTTCAAAGCTTCACGAACAAGACGGAACTCATAATATTCCAGATACCGCAATCCGCCATGGATCAGCTTGGTCGAGGCCGAAGAAGTCGCGCTTGCAAAATCAGTCTTTTCCGCCAAAAAAACTGAAAGTCCGCGACCAGAGGCATCCCGAGCAATGCCGCAGCCGTTGATCCCGCCCCCTATGACAAATAGATCATAGCTCTTACTCATGGTCTTGCTCATGACTGGCCCCTCAATGTCACGGTTCTCGCCAGTGAATCCGTGATAGCACGCATATTCATTACGCCGAACCTATTCGAATATTTTCGAAAGTCAACGAAACCTATTATCATATATATGTATTAAAACGAAACTCCCATAAGCAAGCAAAAAAATCGTCTGTTTGGCTTATTTCTCTCGTCAATTTGTTTAACACTGGGCAACAACAAAAAGGCGCGTTCGTGATCAAAACGAACGCGCCTTTTTCATATGAAACCGAAACTGCATTGTTTCGGTGCCTGTTTCAACTCAAATCACATTAATTGGGACCATCGTCCGGCGGAATGTCCTCTCCCTCTCCACCAGAATTTTTGGTACCCTGTGCTTTTGTCTGCGCAGCTTTCTGCTCAACCTGAGGAACCTCCTCTGGCTTGCTGTCGCCTGCCACATGGTAGGTCACTTGCGGGAATGGAATATCAATGCCGCGCTCGTCAAACACGACCTTCAGATACTCATTATAAGCCCGCCCGATTGCCCACTGGCTGCCCGGCAAGGTTTTAATGCGCGCCCGGATATTGATGGCAGAGTCACCAAACGCCGTCACACCATGCATTTCCAACTCACCAAGGATCGCAACATTGTGCGGTGTTTCCTCCAACCGGCGGAAGGCTTCCTGCATGGCTTCTTTAGCGACTTCAATATCAGTGCCATACCCAACACCCATAACCGACACCGCATAAGCGAAGTCGCGGGTGGAGTTGGAAACGCTCGTCACAGAAGAGAATGGAATGATGTGCGATGTACCATTGAGATCACGCAGGCTCACGCTGCGAATGCTCAATCGCTCAACGGTCCCGGAAATACCACCAACCTCAACAAAGTCTCCTTCGTTCATCGCATTCTCAAGCTGAATAAAAGCACCAGTGATCACATCCTGCACCAGCTTTTGCGAACCAAACGAGACCGCCAGACCAACCACACCAGCACCAGCAATCAACGGAGCAATCTGAATGCCAAGCTCTGATAGAGCCAGCAGTGTGAACATCACAATCATTAAAATGGAAATTGCATTGCTGAACAGCTTGAACAGCGTCTTGGTCCGGCTGGAAACAACTTTCCCCTCCCGCTCAAGAATGCGCAGGTCAATCCAGGACATAATCGTCAGCCAGAGAGCAAACCCAATAAGGATGACAATGACAGCAGACATGATGGAGTTCGCAAAGGTAATACCGTCACCCGACCAGATCCACTGCCAGAAACTGCCAACACCCCAAACTTCCAGAACACCAACAATCACACAAAGACCCACGATAACCCGCAGCACCATGCAAACAGTCGGCAGGAAGGAGTTCAGGCGGCTTTCAAACGTCGGCAGCACATGATCCAGCGCATCATAAAGGTTCACCCCCTTCCGGATCACCCTCGTCAGCAACATCATGATGCCCAGCCCGATGAAGATGACAAGCAGGGACATAGCGCTGGTTCTGGCAATATAATTGATGGCATCAAGCGGCGTACGCAGCCATGCAACCATGATTGCAAACACATAAAGCAACGCTAGCCAATGCCAGCCAAAGCCGAGCGCCTTAAAGAGTTGAACTGAGAAGTTGGAGCCTCGAAAGCTCTCGGCATATCCGCGAATAGCGTGGCGGACCCGCATCCGTGACCGAAGAATAATCGTCACAAGATAAACAAGGCAAACAAGCACAACAGTGACCCGCACACTGCCCGCAAGCTGCGCAGAGAAATTCACCCCAACCATCGGCACGGCCAAGCGAATGCCAAAGCCAAGGATCCCGACAATCATAATTAGGTGCCGCGACCAAAAAACAGCTTCCTGATCGGAAAATGGCAACAGGCGGAAGGCTGATCGATGCGGTGCAAACACAAACCGGATCACCACCCGCGACATCTCAATCAGGAAAAAGGCATTGATAGCAAACAACTCGACATTGTTGACGCTCTGAACCGTTGGGTCCGTCGAAAAAATGTAAGCCGACAGATAGCCAGCGCCAGACGCAACCCCAACAAACACGGCATCAAAACCGGAGGTAATCGCCAGCAGTCCAACACGGAAGAACAGCGGGTGCCGGTCTACTCTCTTCTCATACCGCCGCATATAAGCGGCTGATATATTATGCAAAATAATCAGTACGATATACGCAGGCAACAGCACCCGGATGATACTGAAAATGCCATCCAACAACCGCGAATGGTCCACCTTTGACTGGCCGTCCAGCAAGTCCTCATAACCGGACAACCCGGAGATGATGAGTGTGCCAAAGTCATAAAAACTCGAAACACCATCCTGCACATAAGTCCCGATCTGCGCCGCAATCGTTGCTTTGGCAGCCGGATTTGCTGTGGCCGTGGATGTGCCGGAACCAGACGAGCCATTGGCCTGCTGCTCCTGCAAAATTTTGACAAGCGCTTCACGCCCTTTCGGGTCTTCAAGCACCTTGATCAGGGCTTGCTTGGCTTGCTGCACATCAGCCCCACCCTCAGCAGAAGTGGACGAGTTTTGAGCCTGCGCAGTACTGGCAAAACTGAGAAAGACCGCAGCAAACGCTGCGATTAGAAACCGGAAAAGCATGGATCACCCAGAATGGAAACGAGCAAAAATCAAGCGAACACTATCGCTTTACACCATAAACGAGAAGATCCGGTGAAGACAAACCGACAAAATAACCCTGCGCAATCAGAGTTTTTGACAGATGAAAGCATGCATGGGTTATCTGGCAACCCGCCCAACCATGAATGCAGCAGTCGCCGTTGAAAGGGTCGCAGCAGCGTAAAACCACAATCCCGGCAAAACCTGAGCACTGGCAAGCCCGCTTGTCTTGGCTGCAAAAATCACCAAGGCCACCAGCATCACATCCATCATGGACCACTTCCCAAGATAGCTGAGCGCCCGAAGCCACTTGCTGGATGACCGATGCAATGCGGAAATACCGAGTACGAGAATCTTCAGGGCAGGCAGAAAGACAGAAAACACAAAGACAAGCCCGGCAATTGAAACCTCACCTTCGTCATAGAGCCCACCAATCACTTGCAACAGGCTCGGCGTATCCTCCAAAAAATAAAGGCGCTCCATACTCAAGAGTGGCAATGTCAGCCCCAGACCGAACGAAAACGCGGCAAGTGGAATTAAAAACCCAAGTAAAACAGGCATAAAGGCTCCTGAAGCGTCTTCCCGAAAAGTGGACACGGCTCAGACCTCAGCGCGAGACCTGGACGCAACAGCCTATAAATAAACATTGGTGAAATGAAAGCAACCACGAGGTATCGCACCGCGAACAGGCGCAGTGCGATCAATAAAGGATAATGAAGAGGTTAAGACCAGTTCGGGTTATCAGAGCATCGGGTCATTCCGTCTAAGAACGAGAGACACTCCTAACCTCGGGAAGAATTAGCGACGCGCCATCCGCCCCGCAATATCGTCCATTCCGTCTTGTTCAATCGCATCCATGGCAGCACGTTGACGCATTTGGTCACGTTCATCCATCAACTCGATCTTTTTCAACTCAGAAACAGCGTCAGTCAGATCGTCCTGCGCTTTCTCAAGCTGAGACTTCAATTCCTCAGTCGAGTGCTTCAGGTTATCTCGGCGCTGAGCAGCCGCGCGAGCGAAAGTCGGATACGCAAAATGGCTGATATCATCAATACCAACACGCTTTTGCTCCTGAACAATCTGGTTCTCCAGATCTTCAGCCATTCGATCAAAATCACTCAACATCGTTTCAATCTGAGTCACCTGACGGCGCTTCTCATCAACATTGAACTTCTTAAGCTTCAAAAGGCCTTCACGATTCTTCATACGCAATACTCCCTTTACCGGAGAGTGAGCTTACGCCTGAGTCATTTCCAAAATATGAGCAAGCTGGAAATATCCCTCTTCAATTGTAGTTTTTTCCCCCTTCGTTTGCCCTAAATACGCTTCGAGGGCGTCATTTTTGGCAATTGCCTCATCAACAAGGGGGTCTGCACCTTCTTTATAGGCACCCAGACGGATCAGTTCTTCCATGTCCGCATAAGCAGACATCAACTGCTTGGCACGTCGAAGAATCACTAAGGCTTCTTCAGGTACACAACGCGGCATGGTTCGACTGACGGATTTTAGCACGTTAATAGCCGGGTAGCGACCACGCTCTGCAATCCCACGCTCCATAACAATGTGCCCATCCAAAATACCGCGAACAGCATCAGCCACAGGCTCATTATGGTTGTCGCCTTCCACCAGCACAGTAAAGAGAGCCGTCACTGCGCCTTTGCCAACAGCACCTGGTCCAGCGCGCTCCAGCAATTTCGGCAATTCAGTAAAGACGGTTGGCGTATACCCTTTAGAGGTCGGTGGCTCACCAACAGAAAGACCAATCTCACGCTGCGCCATTGCAAAGCGCGTAACAGAGTCCATCATACAAAGAACGTTCTTGCCCTCATCACGGAAATATTCAGAGAGAGTAAGAGTGAGATAAGCCGCTTCCCGGCGCATCAAAACGCTTTCGTCAGACGTTGCGACAACAACAACAGATTTCGCCAGCCCCTCTTCGCCCAGATCATCCTCGATGAATTCCTGAACCTCACGTCCACGTTCACCGATAAGACCGATAACAGACACTTCTATTTCCGCGTTACGTGCAAGCATGGACATAAGGACCGATTTACCCACGCCAGACCCGGCAAAAATACCGAGGCGCTGCCCCTGACAACACGTTACAAAACTATTAAGGGATCTCACACCCAGGTCGATCGGGCTCCCAACACGGGCTCGTTCTGCAGCCGGAGGTGGTGAATCACGTAATTTTCTTGGGATCGAACCGAATGGAAGAGGTCCTTTTCCATCGATCGGTTCGCCTAAAGCGTTAACAACACGCCCTAGCCAGGCACTCGATGGATGAACAATACTCTCGCGTGAAATCAGCTTCGCTTTGCTACCATGACGCACACCATCAAGCTCGCCAAATGGCATACAAAGCGCTCTTCCGTCTCGAAATCCGACGACTTCAGCTTGAATTGACGCTGCGTTCTCCCCTATTTCTATTAGTAGACGCGCACCGACGCTCATGGCGTAAACAGGCCCTGCAACTTCAATCAGAAGCCCCTTAACTGCTTCTACTCTCCCGTAAATTTCGGTTGGGAGGCATGATTCGATTTCTGCAAAAAGCGAGTCCAAAACAGATTCCCTATTAATCATTTTCGTCGTTGGTAACCGATCGTTTACGCTTCTGCTTAATGTTATTGGGGAGACTTTGAATGGCGTATAGCCCTTTCAAGGAAACGAAGCGTCTAAACATGGCTTTCAGTAGCACTTGATTCGATTGAAAGCCAACCGGTCTCAAATTGGTGAACAGGAAAGGTTACACCCTTGAATTCTAGGTTGTACCCAGAGAACTGTTCTACGTGAGAGTAAAACGCTTGCGGTAGCGATTCGAGTTCTGTTAACCATAAACTCATTCAATTGAGTCGGGTTTATAGTATTCCTTCGCAACGGTTTGTGTTTTTGGGCCGGCGCGACTGCCCAGGAAAGGCAACACGAGGGGATTAACATGCGTGTATTGTTGATCGAGGACGATAGTGCTACTGCACAAAGCATTGAACTGATGCTCAAATCCGAGAACTTTAATGTCTACACGACAGATCTCGGCGAAGAAGGCATCGACCTCGGCAAACTGTATGATTATGATATTATCATGCTGGATCTGAACCTGCCGGACATGTCCGGTTATGAGGTACTACGCACACTGCGAGTATCCAAAGTGAAGACACCTATTCTTATTCTGTCCGGTTTGGCTGGCATTGAAGACAAGGTCCGTGGCCTTGGGTTCGGCGCTGACGATTATATGACGAAGCCATTCCACAAGGACGAGCTGATTGCACGTATTCATGCAATTGTGCGTCGTTCTAAAGGTCATGCCCAGTCTGTTATTGTTACCGGCGACCTCACTGTTAACCTCGACACCAAAACTGTCGAAGTTGCAGGTCAACGCGTACATCTGACTGGTAAAGAATATCAGATGCTAGAGCTTCTTTCCCTTCGTAAGGGCACAACCCTCACCAAGGAAATGTTCCTCAACCACCTCTACGGTGGCATGGACGAACCAGAGCTCAAAATTATCGATGTGTTTATTTGTAAGCTGCGCAAGAAGCTCGCTTCTGCAACAGCTGGCAAAAACTACATCGAAACAGTATGGGGCCGCGGATACGTTCTGCGCGAACCAGAAGAGAAAGCAGCTTAATAGCTTTATCAGCTAACTTTCAAAGAGTTTCAGTAGAAGCCCTGCTTGGTAATCACCACGCAGGGCTTTTCTGATTCTGGCTTAATCAGGATAGCGCTCCGGATAACGCCTAAGTGTATTGCCCATCATGGGTCTTTGTTGCCATGGTACGGCCATGAGGCTTTTTATTCTTACATCTATTGTCATGGTCGCATTTGCCGCCAACTCAGTTCTGAACCGTCTTGCTCTGGCAGACGGAGAGATTGGGCCATCTGCATTTGCCAGTATTCGCGTTACTGCTGGCGCACTCATGCTTCTGGCACTCATCTTCTTTCGGGGCGGCAATAAACTCTCACTCTCAAAGCCCAACGTCACAGCAGTCCTTGCGCTGAGTGCCTACATTCTTGGCTTCTCGCACGCTTACATCTCCCTTGATGCTGGCTTCGGTGCGCTTTTGCTCTTCGGAGCCGTGCAAATCACCATGTTCATCGGTGCATTCATTCAGCGCGAAAACCTCACACTCCAAAAATGGATCGGCGCAGCACTCGCATTCTCTGGCCTCGTTTACCTTCTCTCCCCTTCAAACACAGGCATAGACCCGCTTGGAGCAGGATTGATGACAATTGCCGCCATAGGCTGGGGGATTTATTCCATCATCGGCAGAGGTGCGGCAAACCCGCTCAAAGACACAGGAATGAACTTTCTCTACGGTGTGCCAATCATCTCATTGGCACTGCTTCTGTTTCCGGACACAACCACCATCACAGCTCCAGGCGTTCTCCTTGCCATCATCTCCGGTGCCATAACCTCTGGACTTGGATATGCTCTCTGGTACGCAATCATTCCGCAGTTACAGACAAGCACGGCAGCAGTTGCTCAGCTCACCGTGCCAATCATCGCAACAGCCGGTGGAATTGTTTTCCTTGCAGAAGCCATCGATAGCCGCTTCATCATCGCCACCACATTGGTGCTCTGCGGTGTTGGGATTTCCGCCTACCGGAGAAAACCCAACACACCCTGACAATTACTCAGGCCTGTTCTGCTCATCCTCATGGCCAAGCTGCAGCTGATAAGTTGCGGGAACAAACCGAAAGCCCTCTCCCACGGCTTCAACAAAGCCCATGGCAGGGAACGGCATGTGGTAGCCAATAAACGGAATACGTTCTTCCGCAATCATCCCAAAGATACGCCGACGCGTTTCCGCCGCACGCGCTTTATCGATATCAAACACGACACGCCAATCAGGATAGGCCAGTGACCATACAAAGTGGTTGGCTGTATCAGCTGTGAGCATCAGCTTGCGTCCATTGACTTCAACCAAATACGCCATATGCCCGGGTGTATGGCCATAAGCCTCAACGGCAGTGATACCGGGAACAACTTCTCTGCCCGGATCGATAAAGTCGAACTTGTCTTTGAGCGGCAGAACATTTTCAGCAAAAACGCGAGCGCTTCCATTGGCGGCTGGACCAAGCTTTTCCCAGTAGTTGAACTCAATCGGACTCGTAACATATTTCGCATTCGCAAAAGTCGGAATACCGTTTTGCATCAACCCGCCCGTATGGTCCGCATGCATGTGTGTGAGCACAACCACATCAATATCAGCTGGCCGGATGCCTGCTGTCGCAAGCGCCTTAAGCAAATTCCCGCTTTGGGGCTGAGAAAGAACGCCTCGTCCAGTATCAAACAAAACGAGTTTATCACCTGTGTTCACCAGAACCGGTGTGAAGAAACCTCGGAACTTGTTGGAGGAGATAAAGTGATCATGGCTCGCTTTTTCAAACACCTCACTCGTCTGCTCCATACCAAACGTGTCCTGCGGGTGCTCAGCAACAAAGGTGCCATCGAGTAAAGCGTAGACCTTGAACTCACCAAGCTGAAATTCAGTTGCAGGCGCACGCTGATCGGAACTTTCAATCGGAGTTTCTGCAGCAGCTTCCAAACTCCGCATCCCTGTTGCAAGCAATCCACCTGCACCCAGAGCAAGGGCACCTCGCCGGCTCAATTTCAAGAAATCACGAGAACTCATCACTCACACTCCATTAGCCTGACACACCACAAACAAAGGTGGTCAACAGTCACAAACTATCGGGAAACTCTAAGTATCGTTTGGAGAAATTTACTCGCATTGAACTTGAATTGCGACTGACGACAACCAGTCAAATAGTAAATCTTCGTTCAAAAAAATGAGAGATTCAGCTCGTATTCCGAAAGGCAGCTCCGGTTTTCGGATGAGAACACGCATAAAATAGAGAGTGAAAGCTTGGGGCTTGAATGCTTATGAACGCAGCAAAACCTAAAGAAAAGGCCAGCAAATCTGCTGGCCTGTTTCATTTTGTATCCCTAAAACCGGGAACCACTTGCTAAGGACTGAATGGTAGGCCGCGTTTTGGAAGGTGTGGTCGAAGGCTTTGCTGTAGAGCGTGAGAAGCTGGAAGAACCAGTCGGACGGCTTGCTGCCTGCTTTTTGCGGTATACACCACGCAGATTTGGATAGGGCTCAAAGCCATCCGTCAAACCAACCACAGTTTCCGCAGCACCAAGCACGAGGAAACCGTCATCCGGCAACTGCCGATAGATACGGTTAAGCACATCAATCTTCGTCTGCTGATCAAAGTAGATCAGCACGTTACGGCAGAAGACAACGTCAAACTCACCAAGATGGCTGAAGTTTTCCAGCAGGTTCAGCTTACGCCACTGCACCATAGCCCGGATTTCCGGAGCCATCTGCCACAGTTCGCCCTGCTGCGAGAAGTACTTCAACAGCATCTGAATAGGCAGACCACGTTGAACCTCGAACTGGCTGTAGATACCAGTACGGGCTTTTTCCAGCACTTCAGTGGAAATGTCAGTTCCCAGAATTTCGAAACGGAATGTACCAATCTTGGCCTTGTCTTCTTTCAGATACATGCTGAGAGAATAAGGTTCCTGACCTGTAGACGCCGCCGCACACCAGATGCGCGCACTCCGGCGTGTTTTGCGTGCCTCAAGCAAATGAGGAAGCATCACATTCCGGAAGTTCTCGAAAGGGCTCTTGTCACGGAAGAAGAATGACTCATTGGTTGTCATAGCTTCAACCACATCATTCTGCATAGACATGGAGCCCGGCTTGCTGATCGCAAGAATAAGCTCACTCAGTCCATTCAGGTTATGACGTCGAGCAACTGGCATCAGTCGGCTTTCGACCAGATACTGCTTTTCATCGGAAAGAACGAGGCCGCTACGGGATTTCAGAAATTTCTTCAAGAAATCATATTCAGAAGTCATCATCGCGCGGCTCCTTTTAAGATACGCTTGACATGTGCACCAATCTGATCGAGAGGCACGATACCGCTGCAGTTCCCAGTACGGGCAGCAGCACCTGGCATCCCCCAGACAACACTGGAGGCCTCATCCTGCGCGATGACGCTACCGCCTTTACCTGCAATGACATTGACGCCACTTGCGCCATCACTGCCCATACCGGTCAAAACGAGTGCCAAACACGCGGTACCGAAAACTTCGGCTGCACTTTCAAAAAGTGGATCCACAGATGGCTTACAGAAATTGACGGGAGCTCCGTCTTCGAGCAACGAAACCGCCTGCCCGTTCTGCTTGCCGATTTTCAAATGAATTCCGCCTGGAGCGACATAAACGTGCCCAGGTTTCAATACATCCATGTGCTCAGCTTCTTTTGAAGGAAGCTGAAGTTGTTTATGTAAATGCTCTGCCAGAATTGTCGTGAACGTACGCGGCATATGCTGCGTAATCACAACAGGCACCCTCAGCAAACCATCGCGTGCATCAGTCAGCACACGCTGGAGCGCTTGTGGCCCTCCGGTAGAGCTACCAATCACAAGAGCACGCGGCACGACCGAAGAATACGATCTGAGCGTAATCTCCTGCTTTCCGGCAGCATTTAGCCCCGTCCCGCGAGGACGTCGCAACGCCGCACGCGCTTCAGTTCTCTCAGCAAGGGCATCATTCTGCTTTTTGTGCGGATCATTGACGATCTCAGCACGCATTCTGCGAACAGGTTCTACTGTGGTTCTGGTCCGCTTAACGCGCTTCCCACCGCGCCCAAGCAACCGCAATTTTTCCAGCAATTCTCTCTGAAACTCAACCGCACCAGCTGTTTGGCCAGTCGTCTCAGGCTTGGCGACATAATCGGTGGCACCAAGAGAAAGAGCCTTCAAACTCACTTCAGCATTCCTGCGCGTCAGCGTAGAAGCCATCACAATGATAAGATCGCGTTTTTTCTCAAGAAGTTTCGGGAGAGCTGTCAGGCCATCCATCACGGGCATTTCAACATCCAGCACAACCACATCAGGGTTGCTGCGCTCAATGTCTTTTACAGCCAATTCGCCATTGCGGTGGGTTGCAGCAACTTCCAACTCTGGATCAGCTTCAATCCACCTGCTGAAAAGCCCACGAATAACAACGGAATCGTCTACGACCATGACCCGGATAGGTGCCATCTGACCAGATCTCTCTGACTTCGGCTCCTCAACTTTTGCATACATGCCCAGCCGGCCCATATCCATTACTTAGACCAATCCAACTTCCTGAAATTTCGCTGAAAGAATCTCCCGATCAAACGGTTTCATGATGTATTCGTTCGCACCGGCTCGGATAGCCTTGGTGATATGAGCAACGTCGTTCTCTGTCGTACAGAAAACAACAATTGGGTCTTCCCCGCCGTCTTCCTCACGAAGCTTGGCCAAAAATTCCAGCCCGTCCATGACAGGCATATTCCAGTCCAACAGAACCGCATCCGGCATTGACGCTTTACAAGCATCAAGTGCCTTCTGTCCGTCCTCAGCCTCGGTGATTTCAAATCCAATGTCCTCCAGAATGCGGCGGGCCACTTTGCGGATTACGCTGGAATCGTCAACAACCAGACACTTTTTCATTAAATCAGCTCTCTCGCTTCGAAGGTATGCTTTACGCAGCTTTAGGTTCAATCAGGGAGCTGAGCAGACGGTCCACGTCAAGAACCACCATCAATCGCCCGTCCAGACGATGAACCCCGCCAGAAATTTCGGCCCAACGGAAATCAAGGTTGGATGGGTTTGCTTCCATCTCGTTTCTTGGCAAGTTGAGTACCTCTCCTACGGCATCAATAACAAGGCCATAGGACTCCCCTTTGTACTCAATACCAACAGCCATCATGCCTTGGTCAGCATCATTTGGCTTGAGATGAAGCTTACGACGCATATTGATAGCAGTCACAATGCGTCCACGCAGGTTCAACACCCCCTCCACTTCAGGCGGAGCCAAAGGAACCTGCGTTACTTTTTCAGGAACAAAAACATCATGCACCTGCGAAATCGGCAGACCGAACAACTGGCTGCCAATCACAACAGTCACATACTGGATGTGATCGGCACTGCCCTGACGGTTGTCATCACCGTCGACTGTGGTGAGTTTATGAGCGGTCATGCTGCAACCCCGAATTCATTGGTCAAAACATCTTTGAGCGCTGCCAACAGACCCGGACGGTCAAACTTAGCCACATAATCATCGAAGCCGGCCTGACGGCCTTTTTCGATAGAAGCCGGTGTCACAACAGCAGACAGCGCGATGATTGGCATATGACGGAAGCGGGTATCACGGCGCAAGCTCTCACAGAACTCATAACCACTGATGTCCGGCATCTCGATATCGGTCACAATCGCAGCAAAGTCAGTGCCTTTTTCCATCAACTCGTAGCCACTTTGGGCACTGGAGCAAACAGTGACATCGTAACCGGCAGCTTTCAGAACAGGTGTCAGCATGTTGCGGAAGAATGCACTGTCATCAAGGAAGAGAAGTTTTCTCACCTTTGTGGTCGTATCGATTTCCTTGCGCATGAACCAGTCATCAAAGGCCAATGGCAGGTAGTGGCCAAGGTCAATAACTTCAGTTGCACGCTCGCGAATGATTGCAGAACCAAGTACACCCTGACGCTCAGATACCACTTCGATTGTCATCCGGTCTTCAACAATGTCTACGATCTGATCAACAACCAGACCCATTGAACGACCATTGTCAGAGAACACCAGCATCGGCTGAGTTCCCTCAGACTTATGACGATCGCCCTCATTCACGTACACCAGAGGCATCAGAGAACCGCGATACTGCACCAGATCACGGCCATTGGAGTGTTCGATCTTGTTAACATCGAATTCTTCAAGGCGTGTCACCAGCGACAGCGGCACAGCTTTCGGCTCTTCAGAACCAGCACGGAACAGCAGCAGCGAAATTGGAGCATCAGCGTCAATCACATGAGCTTCCGCATTTTCGTACTCATCTTCAACTGTATCGCTCAGAGTGCCAGAAGCATGGCTTGCCATTGCACTTGCAACACCGTTCGGATCAATGATCATGATCACAGAACCATCACCGAGAATGGTGTTACCGGAGAACATGTTGATGTTGCGGAGCATGGAAGACATAGGCTTCACAACGATCTCTTCGGTATGGAACACACCATCAACAACAACACCGAAGGACTGGCTACCAACCTGCATCACAACGATAAAGCCGTTGTCTTCATCAAGATCAGCCTCTTCAGTCTGACCAAGCAGTTCCGACATATGCACCAGTGGCAACAGCTTGCTACGCAGGCGCAGGACAGGCCGGTCTTTAAGCCGCTCGATGCGATGTTCAGAGTTAGACTGAACACGAACCAGTTCAACAACGGACAGCTGTGGGATCGCATAACGGTCACCACCAGCTTCCACGATCAGCGTGGAGACAATGGCAAGCGTCAGTGGGATCTTGATGATGAAGCTGGAACCGCGACCTGGTGTCGAGCGCAGATCAATAGAGCCACCAATCAGCTCAACGTTGTTGCGCACAACATCCATACCAACGCCACGACCAGACACACTGGTCACGTTGGTAGCGGTAGAGAAGCCAGCAGCAAAGATGAACTTGTAGATCTGATGATCTGCCATCTTTTCAAGTTCAGCTTCGGTGGTCACACCGTTCTTAAGCGCTTTTTCCTTGATCTTCTCAAGGTTCAAGCCACGACCATCATCCTTCACTTCGATGATGATATGTCCGCCTTCATGATAAGCAGAAAGGGTGATGTTACCCTTCTCAGGCTTACCAGCAGCCACACGATCAGCAGGATCTTCCAGACCGTGGTCGGCAGAGTTACGGATCATATGTGTCAGCGGATCTTTGATGAGTTCCAGAACCTGACGATCAAGCTCTGTTTCCGCACCAATCATCTCAAGACCGATAGGCTTATCGAGTTCCTGAGAGAGATCGCGAACAATACGTGGAAGCTTCTGCCATGCATTCCCAATTGGCTGCATACGGGTCTTCATGACCCCTTCCTGCAACTCACCGGTAACGTTGGACAGACGCTGAAGTGGAACCTTGAATTCGCTGTCTTCATGACGACGAACAATTTCCAGAAGCTGGTTGCGTGTCAGCACCAGTTCAGAAACCATCGTCATCAGGTGTTCCAAAGTCTCAACATTCACACGAATGGACTGGTTGGAAACACCCTGACTGGAGGCCTTACCCTTAGCGCTTGGGTTCTTCGGCTTGGCAACTTCTTTCTGAGAAGTCTTCGCTTCCGCAAAACTGGGAGCAGCAGCGCCAACTGGTTCGCCGTCTTCCTCAGTTTCTTCTTCAACAGCAGGCAGCTCAATCTCAACTTCAGCTTCCTGGAAAGCACGTTCAAGATCATCAAGAGAAACTTCACCAGGACGCAGAGGCCGCTCCAGCACCTGATAGATGTCGGTACCGACTTCTTCCTCAGCAGCTTTTTCTTCCGCCATTGCTGCCGCCATTTCGTCAGCCATGTCGTCATTATCAGCGCTTAAGGAAAGGCGTTCCAGCTCATCAATCAAATCACGGTCCGTGCCATCAGGCTCAGTACCGTTGGCAGCCTCAAGATCCGCAAGGATATCTTTAATGCGATCAATAGAAGCAAGGACAAGTGTAACCGCTTCGTGTGTCACAGGAACACCGTCGCGGAACTTGCCCATCAGGGTTTCAGCAGCATGAGCAATCGCTTCCAGACGCGGCAGGCCCAAGAACCCACAGGTGCCTTTGATTGTATGCACTAACCTGAAAATGTTATTTAGGATGGTGGCGTTATTCGGCTCTTGCTCGAACTTCACCAACTCAACGTCTACAACATCCAGGCTTTCATTGGTCTCAGTGAGAAACTCTCTGAGAAGATCGTCCATGGCCCGCACCCACTCAATGCTTAGGGGAGTCTCAAAAACCGAGACTCCTAAATTTCACTAAGGTTGAGTGTTAAGCGAAACGGTTAACATAGGTTGAAAGATTGTAAGATTCATCCAACCTACAATAACTGGTTGTTTTTGACAGAGGATCAGACAGACTCTGAAACTTGAGTATTTGCCTTGCATATGACGGCGTCACCGTCTTTCAGGAGTTCAATATTTAGACCCGCTTCACCTGCCAACAAAACCGCATAGATCGGTTGAACAGTGTGGGCATCAATGCGTTCTGGCTCCTGACCGGAAAGAATCTCTCTTACAACCTGAGGGATTCGCGCATTCGTTCCTTCAGCTTTAAGGAGAAAGTTTGGAGCACCCTCATCCCCTTCCATATTGATGGTAATGGTACCACCCCGTGGAACACACTGATTCATGAGCAGCAGCAGGTTCAAAATCAGTTTGACCTGATTCTTAGGCAAAAGCAGACGCGGCATGGTCCACTCCAGATTCGCCTTTTCATTGCTCATGTATCCAGTCGCAACTTCCTGCGCATCGCCCAGATCGATTGAAGCACCAGCAGACCCGGCTGCACCAAAAGCAAGACGGGCAAACTGAAGCTTTGCAGAAGCCTGACGCGCTGACTTGCGGATGAGATCCATCGCAAAGTCCGCCATGTCCTCATTGCCTTCTTCATCCAGCACTTCCAGACCGTTCGTGATCGCCCCGACTGGTGAAATGATGTCGTGGCACACACGGCTTGCGACGAGTGCGGCAAGATCAAGAGATGACAAATCTTTAAATACTGACATAACCGCTCCAGAACTTTGGCCAATGGGCCCTATGATTGATTCGAGATGTGGCGAAAAAGGTACAATCCTGCTGGTTTAATTCCAAGCTGGACATCATTGATATGGACCGCATTTTACATCGCGTGCACGACTTTGTGCCTTCGCGAGCAAACTCTCCGGTGCTGTCAGAAACAAAGCCCGGTGTTCACGGCTCTGAAACAGCAATAATCGCTGGTTATAAACAAGGTAGATTTTCGCCAATCCCTCAGCTCGGTAGCCTTGCGCAAGTGAGAGGGCATCGCATCCCTGAAATAATGGGGCATAGACCTCCGGAGCATGCCGAAATGCATCTCGGTTGCCCTCGTTGCTAAACGCCCAAACGCGTCCTCCCCAAGACAGCGTCAGGTCCTCACGCCCCTTTTCAGGAGTTTCCGAGACCTGATAGGTCACTGGATCACACATGGAGAGCGTGTAGGTGAACCGCTCCTGCGCAGCCGCAATAACTGAGATGGCGCATAAAAAAACGATAGAACTCCATAGAATCTTGCCAGTTTGCGCAAATTTTCTGTAGAAAACCTCAGAAATCATGGGAATGTCCATCCAGAGTCCGAATCACCTGCATTAACTAAAGCAGCAAGTTCGACAAGAGATACAAAATTCATGACTGCAGGCCAACGGGATGCACATCATTTACCCAGCTATACCGTGATTAACCACTAGGTAGATGTAAGGCACTATAACTTGTTGTACCTAAAAGTTGCACTATGCCCTTAACATTTGAATTGCTCTGAACAATCCAAATCCTCGGGTTTCTTAGAAGGAGACGTTGGCATGATGACGAGCCTGTTCGCCAATCTGCGCAACAAAGCTGCAATCGTCCTTTGCGCCAGTTTTGCACTGCTGGCGCTCAACACACATTCATATGCGCAATCATCCGTTGATCAGTCGCGCTACCACGAGAAAGATATCGTCACTGCAGGAGGTGAGTTTTTCGGCTCCATCTCCACGGGCCTTGCAAAGGTTGTTGAGCGTGCAGTTCAACAGTACGGCGAGCCAAACGGTTATATTCTGGGGCAGGAAGGCTCCGCTGCATTTTTCGCAGGCGCAGCTTATGGCGAAGGTACGCTGTACACCCGCAACGCTGGCAACCATCAGATCTTCTGGCAGGGTCCGTCCCTGGGCTTTGATGTTGGCGGCGACGGCGCCCGCGTTATGATGCTGGTCTACGATCTGCCAAGTGTAGATGCTATCTATCGCCGTTATGTTGGCGCAAAGGGGTCTGCCTACCTCGTTGGCGGCTTCGGCATGCAGGTTTTGTCCAACAACGACATCTTCGTTGTGCCTGTTCGCGCAGGCGTTGGCGCCCGTCTTGGCCTCAACATGGGCTATTTGAAATTTACTAGGAAGCCAACATGGAATCCTTTCTGATATAACTAACCCTACGTTAGTTATATTTTGGCAAGTTAGTGTGTGAGAGAATGCGTTTACGTCTGCAGCAGTCCCTCACACCCGTTCAACAGATCAGGCATAGTTTGTGATAGAAATTGCACTATACATTGCACTGGGTTTCTTCCTCGCGAGCATTCTAGCGCTCGCCGCCCTCCCCTTTATCTGGGGCCGTGCTGTACGCCTCACGCGGAAAGCGATTGAGACGTCTAACCCCATAAGCTATGCCCGTGCCACAATGGCAAAAGACGCGTTACGCGCTCAACATGCCATTGCGATACGCCAAATGGAGGTTCGCCTCGAAGGGATGACGGGAAAGCTAGCAGAGAATGCATCTGCACGTTCTGCAGCTGAAGCCGAACTCGCGGAACTCAAAGAAGAGCTCAGCGTTGTTCAGCTCAAGTCAGCCCGCGAACGGAAGAACATGGCCCAGAAAGCAACACGCTTCCTCCGCCGCCGAAATCCATCCGAACCAATCCCGTTCTCCGCTGATGATCGCATCACAACAGAACCGGAAACAGACGTTCAGGACGAAGCTACAGCACAAACTACAGATGCGGTCACCTCCGCTGAGATCATCCAACTCAGCAAACAGGCTGCTGCAGATAAAACACGTGAGCTGGATGCAGAGCTGAAAGAGGAAGAAGTTGCAGCCAAACCGATAGGCCCAATCGATACCTCGGACCTTCAGGACATGGACAACCCTCTGGCAGAACTGGCAACGCAGATCTCCCAGCAAGTTTCGGAAATGACCGCCGAGTCTGAAACAAAACATCAGCCAACATCTCCAGCAGAAGCCGCCGAACTGGCCTCACGGTCTTTCACAAAACTGAAGAGCCGTTATGGTTCGCTGGAACGAGAGCGCGATCACCTAAAGCACGCGCTTCAACTCGAAAAAGCGGCAAATGAAAAAACTGCCAAGCGCAGCACCAGGAATCCGAACATTAAAACGCCCGAGCCTATGAAAAGCCTAGAAAACGATCTGGACGAAGCAAAAAAAACCATCGAGCAGCTGACAAAGCAGCTTGAGGAGAGAGCAAACAGTTCCTCTAAGATCGAAGACGCCGTCGATCTGCGCAATGAACTGAAAGATCTGGCGGCTCAGATTACAGCGAAGGCAATCTCTGAGAACCCACCACTCTCTGAAAAGTACGACGAAGTCCTGAACGATCTCAGCACGATCGCAACAGGCGCTCCAAAGGCAGACGCACCAAAGCCGAAACCGACACGTGCCAAGCGCGCACCAGCAAAGCCACGCACCCGTAAGCCAGCTGCCGCAAGTAAGACAGCCACATCAAAAAGCACTCCGGCTGCAAAGGCCGATGATGCAGCACCCGCGCCTCAGTCCGATAAAAATCTGTCGGAGCGTATCGCAGACGCTAGAAAAACCGGAAGCTCAAGCGGTTAAACCCAAACAACTTGATCCAAAGACAAAGGCGCCAAAAGGCGCCTTTTTTGTTTCTTGCAGATCGATCCCCGCTTACGGATAGGAATACGCGGAAAATATAGAGTTGAGGCTTGATGTGTGAATGCGCATGAACTCGACGCGCTCTACACAGCTCCAAGCAGAGGCTTAAGCCTCCGTTGTACTTCGTGAGCCATTGCCCGGCTCATTCTGAGCCTTACCAGCCACTTCTACCAGCCGCACCTCATTGTCAGCCAGCAGCTGCCGGTAGTCCTGAGAAACCAGAGTGTCCGTCACAAACGTATCCACCTGAGCAATATGGCCGATGCGGACTGGTGCCGAACGCTCGAACTTTGTCTGATCAGCCACCAGAATAACGTGCCGTGCATTCTCAATGATCGCCTGTGCCACACGCACCTCACGATAATCATAATCCAGAAGCGCTCCATCACGATCCAGAGCAGAAACACCGATCACAGCATAATCAACCTTAAACTGGCGAATAAAGTCTGCAGCAGCCTCACCAACAATACCGCCGTCAGTTGCGCGCACCAGCCCACCAGAAATGATGACCTCATTTTCTGAGAACGGGCGCAACGTACTCGCTACATTAAGGTTATTGGTAATGATCATCAGGCCACTGCGCTGGATCAGTGCCCGCGCAACCGCCTCTGTGGTCGTTCCAATGTTCACAAACAAAGAAGCTCGATCCGGGATCAGATCCGCTGCCGCCTGCCCGATAATCTCTTTTTCTTTGCCTGCCAGATCTTTACGAGCAGAGTAGCCAAGGTTTTCAACGCCAAATGCCAAAAGTGCGCCACCATGCACACGGGTCAGCAATCCTTGGTCACTCAACTCTTTCAGGTCTTTACGTATTGTCTGAGGAGACACAGAAAACCGTGTGGCAAGTTCATCAACTTCCACCTTCCCGGTCTCTCGGGCAATATCAAGAATAGAGTTGTGGCGCGAAACCAGCATCATGAAACAAGTCCGATAATTTTTTTGTACATTGCCATCAGTCTATAATCTGCGATGTTTCACAGTACTATAGCCAAAAGCACAGAAGCATCCAGACGACTATTAGATGAGTTCAAAACAAAAGTCCTCTTGCCTCTGCTCCCCTACTCTTAGTACTAATACGTCACAAAAAGGGGACAAGCTGCAACTTTTTCCATCTTTGTCATGATACCGCCCAAAGAAGCCCGTTAAAGCTCACGCGGATCAATACACTGTCTTATCAAAGTTCAGCTAAAAAAGCGAAGAGGGACAAACTGTGACTCGCGTAATGGAACGGCCATACAGTGCCAATAGGTTTGCTGGCAAGAAACCGGCTGCACTGAAAAGCAAACTCCAGACTGCTGAGGCTCGCGTCGAAGTTCTTGATGACATCGATGCCCTGAAAGAAATGAATGCTCAACTCAGCGAAAGCCTGGCAAAAACCGTTAGCAATGAATCTCAGACAGACGAAAAACTCTGGGCTGATGTTGACGGGGATAAAGAAGACCATCACCTAGGTGCAGGACTAAACGGCCGCTGGTTCTAAATCACGTCCCAGGACTGCTTGCTGCAAAACACCAATTTGCAATCTCGAAGTGCTGCATCCCCCTATCTAGGGGAACCAAGACCACATCTTCTTCTTTGCAAAATCGCGGATCATATAGCTCAGAATACAACGCGAAAAACTCTGCGCGCAGATTTATCAAAGATGTATTGGGGAGATAAAAAGTGGTACGCCCAAGGGGAATCGAACCCCTGTTTCCGCCGTGAAAGGGCGGCGTCCTAACCGCTAGACGATGGGCGCTCACATAGTGAGAGAACTCTTTCAAGCTCTGTCTTCGAGCAGACAACCACTCGGTATTGAGAAGACAACTA
>NZ_LMCK01000090.1:501648-563464 GCF_001623165.1 Pseudovibrio sp. WM33 | reverse complement strand
AGGGCGGCGTCCTAACCGCTAGACGATGGGCGCTCACATAATGAGAAGACTTTTCATAGTCTTGTCTTCAAGCAGATAACTGCCTGGTATCGCAATAGAAGCCTTTGGTACGCCCAAGGGGAATCGAACCCCTGTTTCCGCCGTGAAAGGGCGGCGTCCTAACCGCTAGACGATGGGCGCCTAGGCTTCGCTTTCGCGATGGACGGGGGTATATTGGCTAATCCCCCGCTTGGCAAGCCCCCTCCTTGAAAGAAAAGGGGGTTTATCCACCTATCTCGCAACAAAATCCGTACGTGCGATTTTTCGTCCGGTGACAGGATCAACATAGACAAGAGCCTGCGTCGGACCTTCTTTGATCAGCATCACCAGATTTCCGTCCATCTGAGTAACAGATATAATCTGTGCTTCAGGGCCAATCGCAATTGTTGCAGCAATACTATCTGCGCTAACATTGGAATTGCCGGCGTTAATCTTATAGAAGATAGCCGCAAAGACAGCTAATAAGCCAAGCACCATGACAAGGCTTGATCCCATCAGGAGGCGACGTAACTTCCCTTGAAGCCTCAAAGCTGCTGGATCAAGTTCGTTCTGTACAGTCTCATCGCTGTCAGTATTAGGATCACGCATGAACGATAAATCTCCTGAGGGCACCCAGCCACTCACAAACTCTGTAATTGCCGACGAGCAGCAACCAACAGTCATCACTCCGGAGCCGGAAGATACCGGTCGCCGCTTGGATGCTGTGCTTGCTGCGCATATAGATGACTTCAGTCGCAACCGACTTCAAGCCTTGATCCGGGCTGGTCAGGTTCAAATTGGCCAGCGCACGGTGTTGGAGCCTAAATATAGAGTCTGTGCCGGAGATACAATCACTCTTATTGTTCCAGAGCCGGAAGACGCAGAACCGCAGCCAGAGGACATCCCGCTCAATATCGTTTTTGAGGATGACGACCTGATCGTCATCGACAAACCTGCGGGCCTTGTTGTGCATCCAGGTGCCGGAAACCCAACGGGCACACTGGTCAACGCCTTGATTCACCACTGCGGTTCATCTTTGTCTGGTATTGGCGGCGTCAAACGTCCTGGCATCGTTCACCGCATCGATAAAGACACAACAGGTCTGCTCGTTGTTGCTAAAAACGACATGGCCCATCAGGGCCTCGCAGCTCAGTTTGCCGACCATGGCAAAACCGGCCCACTGGAGCGCGCTTATAAGGCTCTTGTCTGGGGTGCCCCAACAGCACCAAAAGGCACAGTAGACGCCAACCTTGCCCGCTCAACTGCAAACCGACAGAAAATCTCGGTGCTGAAAACCGGCGGTCGCCACGCCATCACCCACTGGCAGGTGCAGGAACGGTTTGGCCCTCAAGACGCAGCACCCGTTGCAAGCTTGATCGAGTGCCGTCTGGAAACAGGCAGAACCCACCAGATCCGCGTACACATGTCCCACATCGGAAATCCGCTAATAGGTGATATGGATTACGGTTCCGGGTTCAGAACCAAATACAATAAATTCCAAGAACCACTGAAAACCCAGTTGGCGGATTTCAAGCGACAGGCCCTGCATGCAGGACTTTTGGCGTTTGCGCACCCAAGAACCCAGGAATTCATGAAGTTTGAATCGGAGTTACCTGCTGATTTTGCTGGTATTCTTCAATCATTACGAAAAATTTAGGCCAAAAAGATTGCCGATCTGGTAGCGTTTTGGCCACAATGTTCCCATATAGACACTTCAGGTGCGCTTCATCTGAAGGCACCAATGTGTGTTTGCCGAAAAGCCTGATCCTTCGATCAGGCGGGAACACCAAGCAAGGAGGGGTGCTTTATGGCCCGTAACCTACCAGCCCTCACGGGTGGCGAAGGCGGTTTAAGCCGCTATTTAGATGAGATTAGAAAATTCCCGATGCTTCAGCCGCAGGAAGAGTACATGCTCGCCAAGCGCTACCGGGAACATGACGAACCTAAAGCTGCTGAAAGACTTGTAAATTCTCACCTGCGCCTCGTTGCAAAAATTGCAATGGGCTACCGTGGCTATGGCTTGCCTCTGGGCGAAGTTATCTCAGAAGGTAACGTCGGCCTGATGCAGGCTGTAAAACGCTTTGAGCCGGACAAAGGCTTCCGCCTGGCAACCTACGCCATGTGGTGGATCAAGGCTTCCATTCAGGAATACATCCTGCGCACATGGTCACTCGTTAAAATGGGTACCACAGCAAACCAGAAGCGCCTGTTCTTCAACCTGCGTCGCGTCAAAGGCAAAATTCAGGCGTTTGAAGATGGCGATCTGCGTCCGGATCAGGTCCAGCACATTGCGACAACTCTCGGTGTAACCGAAAAAGAGGTTGTTTCCATGAACCGCCGTCTGGGTGGCGACTCTTCCCTGAACGCACCTCTGCGCTCCAGCGAAGGTGAATCCAGCGAGTGGCAGGATTGGCTCGTGGATGATGCCGAGAGTCAGGAAGCAGTTCTGGCTGAGCAGGAAGAATACGATGTACGCCGCGATATGCTGAAAAACGCGATGGGCGTGCTGAACGAGCGCGAGACCCGCATTTTTGAAGCTCGTCGACTTTCTGAAAGCCCGATCACTTTGGAAGAACTCTCGACCGAGTTTGGCGTAAGCCGCGAGCGTGTACGTCAGATTGAAGTGCGTGCTTTTGAGAAGGTTCAAAAGGCCGTTCAGGAAAGCGCCATGGCAATGGCAGGTCATGAGGCAGGTGCATAAAGTGTGCTCCCCTCACGGGGCTACCGATTTCTCAGGTAAGGCTAAAACTTAAAGCAACTCGCGTAGTCAACATGGCTGCAAAGTGCTTTAAGACGCTCAACTGCATAAAAGTTGAGTTGAATTAACTTAAAATACAAATCAACTGTAGGAACACCCTTTTAAATAAACAGCTAAGCTTGTCGTCCCCTCAGAGCTTTCCTAAGGTTAATGATGAGGGGAATTTATGTGAGTTGGGTCACTTCCCCTTTTGGGGGGAATTACATGTTCGGCTCTAGCTGGCTGTCACAAACCAACCGTGCACTTGCAGCGGTTGTATCCTGTCTATTCATTGCAATAGCAATACTTGTCCGTACCCTATACCCGCAGGTACTGGATAACGTCGGATATCTCAGCCAAAACGCGCTGCAATTGGCATGGCCAAACACAACTTCTACGCCGCCAGTTTACACGATCCATCTTACGCCAGAATCAATCCAGCAAACGCAGGAGCCGATATATCAGCGTCTGGAGCTTGCACAAATCCTTCAAAAACTGGGGGAGTATAAGCCCAAGCTTCTGATTATAGATGCAGACTTCAGAAAAGCCGATCCGACCTCCCCCACCTTAAGAAGCCGAATCTACGACGATCTGCAGCCCTCCTTGCGGGCGACTTATCCAAATCACGACCTGCTCTTACAAACCATCATCTCTCATTACCCAGTCCTGCTCAGCAGACCGTTGAGCGAAGCCGTAGCTGAAAAACCTCCTCTTTCCAACTACATAAGGTTCTCGCAAGCCACAGGATATCAAAGCGACACCCAATACGCACACGGTTCAAATGCGCTGTTCTATCCACTTCAACTCCAAAGCGACACAGCGCAGTTGCCATCCCTCGCAGTAGCGGCATGGAGCCTGTCCAATCAGACAAACACGCAACCGTTCCAGGTCACGCAAGCAGAAGATGGCTATCAGCTAAAAAGCACTGATATCCAAATTCCTGTCACTGAAGAGACGGAAATGCTGGTGTTCAAAACAAGCAATGCCAGCAATTTCATCCTTGCAGCGAGCGATGTCTTAAAGAACAGAGTATCCTCCAAACTCTGGCCACCAGCTTCTGGAAGTCAGTTCGTCATCGGCACTCAGGACAGAAGTTCAGAACGACATGCACAGGCACTGCAAACACTTCAGTCTGGCAACTTCCTCAATATACCCACCTGGGCACAATACGCTGAAATCCTGGCACTAATCGGATTTGGCATCGTCATTGCGATCATATCCGCCACGCAAGGTTTCTGGTTAAGTCTGTCACTTACAGGCGTCGCTGTCTTGGTCATCAACGGAGTTGCATTCCACCAATTCGCTCTGCAAAACACCGTCCTTGAGCCATTCTTCCCATCCTTCGTTATCCTGCTGATATTCGCTTTCTCCTGCACAATCCGGCGTGTGACATTCAAGAGTCACAGAAACCAAACAACTGAACGCTTTGCAGGAATTCTCTCTCCCAAACAGATGCAAAAGGTACTGGCGAAGTCAGAGCAACTCCCTCTGGAGGGTCAGCAACGTGAAATCACAAGCCTCTCGACACGTTTGAGGCACTTTCACCGGTATTATGAGGGTTTGTCTCCTCAGGATCTCGCAGGCTTCTCCAACGGCTTCCAAACAGCTCATCTCGATGAAGTGCATATCCACGATGGTACACTGAACACGCTGAGCACATCCGGCCTGAATGCTTACTGGAACGCGCCGCTCGATGACCCATTCCACGCTGCTCATGCCTGTCGAACAGCGATTGAAATGCAGAAGCAAATGAAGCGCTTCAATCTCAAGGATCGTTTCAATTTCAACCAGAAAAATATGAAAGACCACGCAGTCACAATCGATATCGGCATCTCAACCGGCCTTGCAACGCTCGGCGAAACAGGTACACGGCGTCATTTCAGGTACGCCCCGCTCGGTAAATGCGTTGATTTAGCGGAAGATTTAGCCCGTCATTGCAAAGATGCCGGTCACAGCGTTCTTATGTGCGAAACCACACGCGGTCAGATGCCTGAATTGGCGGCATTGGAGACAATTCCAGTCAAAACCAGCCGTTACCAGATGCGTTCCTTTGCGTTGCTAGGTGATCCGTCGCTCGCTTTTTCAGAAAACTTCCTCAAGCTCAAGAACGTCCACTGCAACATGGTCTTCGCGCTGTTTGAGGAGAATGACAAGAAGAAAGCCCTAACACTGGTAGATGAATGCAAATCACTCTCTGAGGGTGAGTACAACACCATCTATGCTGCTTTTGAGAAATACATCCTCAGCGATCTGGCTCAACACGAAGCGGTCAAGGATGCAGCGCAATAACGGCATTTAGCCTACAAATAAAAAGAGCCCCCGAAACTCGGAGGCTCAAATTTTAGTTTAGACCTATACCGGTTAGCGCAGTTCAACCGCGTAGGTTTCAACTGGAGGCGCTGTTTTAATGAGCCCCTGCTCAATCAGAAAGTTTGCAAACCGTTCATAACGGCCATTGTCCAAAGCAGCTGGACGGCTGGCAAAACGCGGCAGAGTATCCGCCCAGGCACGCTTGTTCAGCTCATCATCCAGATTTGGATAGACCTCAAGGAAGCTCTTCCAGGAGTCCTGCGGATTATTAAGCAGATAAACGGTAGCCGCCTCAATCGCATTGATGAACTTCTTCAAACGCTGATCATCCAGCTTGTCTTTGTGAGCCACATAAATCAGCTCATCATAGACAGGCACACCGTTCTCTTCAGGATAAAACGCTCGGCCTCTCGCACCTTCAATCTCCATCTGGTTCAGCTCGAAGTTACGGTAACCACCAATCACAGCATCAACCTGCCCAGCCATCAAAGATGGTGAGAGCGAAAAGTTCACGTTGATCAGCTCAACATCGTCAGAACTGAGACCTGCAGTGGAAAGCATCTTCCCAAGCATGGCGTTCTCAAACCCGGATGTGGAATAACCAATACGCTTACCTTTCAGGTCTGCAATCTCCTTGATTGGTCCATCTTCCAACACAATCAGTGTGTTCAAAGGCGTAGAGACCAGCGTCCCGATCCGCATCAGCGGCATGCCCTCATCAATTTGTGGGTGCAACGTCTGCTGATAGGAAACTGCAATATCACCCTGCCCTGCTGCAACAAGCTTTGGTGGCATGGAAGGATCAGCAGGCTCAATCAGCTCAACTTCAAGGCCCTCTCTTTCAAAGAACCCCCGTGCCTTGGCAACCACGATTGGTGCATGGTCTGGATTCGCAAACCAGTCCAGCAACACAGTCAGCTTGTCCGCTGCTTGCACTTGAAGCGTGCTCGCAAGCATTGCCGCACCAAACAGCATACTTAGTTTTTTCATAAGGTTACGTCCTCATACTCTGAGACCTAGATCTCTTTCTGCCAATAGATCATCCGAGAAGTGGCGAACTCAACAACTGCCCTCAGGCTCAACACCATCACCGCAAGCAAAATCAACGCCGCAAACATCGTCGCTGTTTGCATGCGTGCATTGGATTGCAACATGATGAAAGCCAGACCGCCTTTTGCACCAACCCACTCTCCAACCACCGCCCCAATAGGAGCGAACACCGCTGCAATGCGCATACCAGAGGCCAGAGACGGCAAGGCGGCTGGAATTCGAATGTAGCGAAGTGTTTGCCAGCGGTTCAGGCCATGCAGCTTGCCAAGGTCGAGCAGTGATTGATCAGTCCTGCGCAAACCATCGAAGAAAGTCGAGGTCACAGAAAAGAAGATCACAATCACGGCCATCACAACCTTGGAGGCGAGCCCAAAGCCGAACCACAGCACCAGAAGCGGTGCAATTGCAAACACAGGAAGAGATTGGGTCGCTGCAATTGGAGGCAGCAGAAACAGGCGTATCCGGGGAGACACTGCCAGCAAAACAGCCAGCGAAGCTCCAGCACTCACGCCAAAGAGAAAGCCGAGAACAGTCTCCCAAGCGGTAATGCCTGCATGATGCAGCAGAAAAACGCCCTGATTGAGAAAAGCGGAAAAAACCGCCGCCGGACCTGGCAAGAGAAACGGAGGAAACTCTCCAATCCGAACCACACTTTCCCAAATGGCGATAAAAAGCAAAATCCCGAAAAGACTTCGGAGAATTCGTTTCAAAGCTCGCTTCAGCATGTAGACTCCCAACAATGGCATTGGGCATCACAAACAGGCGGAAGAACGGAGCTACATTAGCTCTCTGGGATGTTTTCAGCACAGGATCTCTCGTTACAACAAATGCAAACATGGAGATCCGGGAAGAATGGCTCAGGTCCCGTCCCTTCGCCGGCATTACCCGGATCAGGTTCAAAGGGTTTAGCTCATCGCAATCTCAGCTTTTCGAAAGAAAAGCACCCCTCGGAATAGCAAGGAACATGCGCGTTTCTGCTGAAGGATGCAAGCAGATTTTACTCTGACGGACGACAGCATAATGAAAAAGGCCTCAACTCTGAGAGAGCCAAGGCCTTTGAAATCTAAGCTAAACAGCTGAAACTAGATTACTTCCAGCTCTTGATTGCCTGTGCTATAACTTTGTTGCCGGTTGTACCTTTTTCAAAGGTCAACATTGCACGGCGACCGCTGTTGTACAGCAGTGGAACATCAATCCACTCACGCTCAGCAAGACGCTTCAGGTTCTTCGCTTTTTCTTCATCACTGTCAGACAGCGCAATCCAGAAGAGAGTGTCAGAAACCTTCACGGCAGCACCATCAAGCGGATCACCTGCTTCGGACTCTGTCTTCTTCAGGATCAGGCCAGGCACCTTCTCAACACCCTTTCCATCAAACCCTTCTGGGAAGATGAAGTTCAGCTCAAGCAAATGACTCGCTGGCAAAGACCGATCGCTATTCGGCTTCAATGTCATCTCAACAGAGAAGTTACGAGATGGCAGCGTCGCAACAGCCTTGATGACAGAATCGCCGTTAGCTTCATCCAGTGACCAAACAACGTTCCCGCGTGATGCAGAACCTGCGGCACCCGGCGTCAAGGCCTCTTCGTAAAGTATGCTCTGTTGTGCAACAGGAGAAACCGCAGCTTCCGTTCCAATGGTTTCAGCTGGCGGAACAGAGTTGGTCTCAACTGCAGTACTTTGCTGTGCAGGTTCCGTCACCGGCAGAACCTGCACAGAAGGTGTGTCTTCTGCCGGCGCTGCTGGAGCTTCGACCACACGCACGACTGGAGGCTCAGTTACTGTCTCGGTTGGCGCTGCGCTGGACGAATTCCGGGTAATCCGGGTCGTCTGCACCCGTGTCGCATCCGGAGAAACCTTTGCCCCTTCATCAGATGGCAACAAGCGGTCGGTGTTCTTCTTCGGCGTGCGTTCCGGCTGAACCCGAAGCGGCTCATCTTCATTAGAAGGTGCGCTTTCTGGCGCAACAGTCTCACCGGTTTCAACTGGAAGCACTAAAGAGAGAATAACATCGCGCAGACTATAGACACCTGCGGTAACACCCAAGATTATCAGTATGACCACAATTATACCGACAATACCCGATGTATTGGAAGGCTTCAGCCCTTCTTCCTGCTCAATCGCATCGCCAACGCGCTGCGCAACGGCTGGTTTGCGGGAGGAAGCAGGTTTTCGGCTTGTCTTTGGCTTAACCTTGGCAGGCTCATCGATCTCAGGACGCGATTTACCTTTTGTTTCCAGCTTAGTCCGCCGTGCCTCACCCGGCACCCAAGAGCGCTCTTCTGCGCTCGTCTCGACAGCACCTTTGGTTGGCAGAGACGCAGCAGGTTCACCCGTCTCTTTGTCATCCATAGAGCCAAGGTCAGGCTCTTTGCGCTCGCTGGCAGATTCAGGTAGCTGATCACGCGCCATCTGATTGGCCTGATGAGCGGCGTTGCCGAGGTCCTGCGCAGCACGAACCGCCTCTTTAAACACATCTGCTTTAGCAGCAGGTGCTTTTGGCTCATCGCGCGCTGGAGTATCGGCCTTTGTACCTGCCTTAGGCGTATCTCCAGCAGGTGAAGATGCAGCAGAGATTTCTGGAACAGCAGATTTTGGAGCACTTGGAGCTTGGGTGGTTTTAGACCGCCCCAACCCGAGAGACTCACGAGCAGCTTCCGCTTCGACCTTACGAATGGCCTCTTCAAGCTTCAGCTGCTCCTCAGTGATCTGGGAGGGAGACAGAGGTGGGTCGTAACTTTTAAGTTGCTTTACAATTGCATTCCGCGCGCGTTGATAAACTGCCCGCCGTGCAGAACCTGTGTTCTCTTGTAAACCAGCTACCGCTTTTTTTAGAACGGAATTGTAGTCCGCCATTTAACTGCCCATTGCCCCCAGAGCTTCATATCAAGACTTAATCCTGGAATGGATTCTGAACCAGGATTGTGTCATCACGTTCAGGGCTTGTTGATAACAGAGCAACCGGAGCACCAATCAGCTCTTCAACATGCCGAACGTATTTCACAGCTTGTGCTGGCAATTCTGCCCAAGTCCGTGCGCCTTTGGTCGTTTCCTTCCAACCAGGCAGGGTCTCATAAATAGGAACAACCCGCGCCTGAGCACCTTGAGATGCCGGAAGGTAATCGATTCGCTCACCATCTAGCTCATAACCAACACAAATCTTAATTTCATCCAGTCCGTCCAAAACGTCAAGCTTTGTCAATGCAATCCCATTGATTCCGCTGGTGCAAACGGTTTGTCGGACAATCACTGCATCAAACCAGCCACACCGACGACGACGACCAGTGTTCGTTCCAAACTCGTGCCCGCGAGTACCGAGGAACTCACCAACTTCATTCTGCTGTTCGGTTGGGAATGGACCTTCACCTACACGAGTGGTGTAAGCTTTGGTGATACCCAGAACGTAATCGATGGAGTTTGGTCCCAGACCACTACCAGCAGCAGCCTGACCCGCAACTGTATTGGAGGAGGTTACAAACGGATAAGTGCCGTGGTCGTTGTCCAGCAGCGCGCCCTGCGCACCTTCAAACAACAAACGCTTACCTTCACGACGCGCTTTGTCCAGCATGTACCAGGCTTTATCCATGTACGGCAGGATCTTATCAGCAACGTCTTCCAGCTCTTTGTAGATGGTCTCAGCAGAGATCTCATCGCGACCCAGACCGCGCAGAATAGCGTTGTGGTGGGTCAGCAGACGATCAATCTTGGCTGGCAGCGTGCTCATGTTTGCCAGGTCCATCACGCGAATTGCACGACGACCGACTTTATCTTCATAAGCAGGGCCGATACCGCGTTTGGTGGTACCGATTTTGGTACCTGCCGGGCTTGCATCTTCACGCAAAGCATCAAGCTCGCGGTGCAGGCTCAGAATAAGAGTAGCATTGTCAGCAACACGCAGGATTTCCGGGGAGATCTTAACGCCCTGCTCTTCAAGACGTGCAATCTCAGCAACCAGTGCATGAGGGTCAATCACAACGCCATTGCCAATGACAGAGAGTTTCCCACGAACAACACCAGATGGCAGCAGTGCCAGCTTGTAGCTCGTTCCGTCAATTACAAGCGTATGACCTGCATTGTGTCCGCCTTGGAAGCGTACAACGACGTCGGCTTGCTCAGAGAGCCAATCGACAAGTTTACCCTTACCTTCGTCACCCCATTGTGACCCAACTACGACAACGTTGGCCATGATTCTTCAGCCCTCCTGCGGCTGCCAGCGTATTCCTAAAATACGCCGTCATACGATTTGCTATTTCTGTATAAAGTGGCTTGCCAGCTCAGAATGCAAATCGTGAGAGACAACATAAGAAACCCCGGCGTAAGAGCCGGGGCGCAGTTACAGCGCCTTATAATCTGTCAATCTCTTAAATACGAGCCCTTTTCCTTCAAAATTAGGCCAAGACTGTAATTTTTGCGATCAGAGTGAACCTCTGTTGATTGTTTTACTCGCAAATCGGGTGGTACAGCCACAACAGCAAGTGATATTACTAGCTCAAGTTCCAATTTCTCATTTTTTGCAATTCCTGCAAGAAATTTCACTAAGTTGAATACGCTTTATGAACGCACAAAAACTTGACTGGCTGGGCTGGTCTATTCTTCTCTTATTAGGCACCTTGTGGGGTGGCGCATTTTTCTTTGCCAAAGTCGCAGTCGCAGAATTCAATCCCATCACACTTGTTTTCTTAAGAGTAGCAATCGCAGCAATCGCCATGTGGGGCTTCTTACTCATCTCAAAGCAGTCCATACCGCTCTCTACAAAATGGATTGGCAGCTTCCTCCTGCTGGGCTTCTTAAATAATGTAGTCCCCTTCTCCCTCATCTTTTGGGGTCAGCAATACATTGCCTCCGGATTGGCATCCGTACTCAACGCCTTTACACCCATCTTCACGATGATTGTCATGCAGGTCCTCAGCAATGAAGAGAAGCTGACAGCAACCAAGCTCGTCGCGGCAGTGATCGGTGTTGTCGGAGTTGCCATCATGGTTGGCAGTGACGCATTGAGCGGTGCCAGCAATCAGGTTTGGCCTCAGCTCGCAGTTTTAGGGGCCGCTCTCTCATATGCATTCGCCGCATTCATCATCATGCGCCTCAAAAAGCTACCACCTGCAGCTCTGGCAACTGGCCAGCTCTCCGCTTCAACGATCTTGCTGATACCTGCGCTCATTTATACAGCGCCAACTCAGCAACTGATAGAGGCATCCGCTTCAACATGGGCAAGCGTTCTCGTTCTCGCTCTCGCTTGCACAGCTTTTGCTTACATTCTGTATTTCCAGCTTTTCAAACTCGCAGGAGCAACCAACGCAGCTTCTGTCACACTCGTAATTCCGGTCAGCGCAATCATTCTGGGCGCAATTTTCCTGAATGAACGTCTCGAAGCCAACCACTGGATCGGTATGGCAGCAATCTTCATCGCACTGCTACTGATTGATGGCCGCTTAACCAGCAGATGGATAGGCAAAAAACAAGTAATTGCATAACAAAAAAGCCTCCAGTCCCTACCGTAATGGGGATCTGGAGGCTTCTTAATAAGCAGCGCCTGACTGTATCAGCAACGCTTCAGATAAGCCGCCAGAATATCACGTGCAGCCAGCAGGTCGCTCTTATCAATCATCTCGGTCACTGTGTGCACATAACGTGTACCAACCATGATGCCAACAGCCTTTGCACCAGCAGCGGCTTGCTGAGCTGCTGCCCCATCCTGCCCACCACCGTTTAACATGGTGCGCTGGTATGGAATTTCTTCTTCAATAGCCAGATTTTCGATTTCTTTCACAAGTTCCAGGTCAGCAATGAACCAACCGTCCTTCACGTGAAGCCCAAAACCCTTGCCTTGCTCAGTCGTTTGATCTTGCTCTGGCACCCCAGGTGTATCGCAAGCAAGCGTGATATCAACTCCAAGGCCAATATCCGGTTTAATGGCATAGGCCGCAGTCTTCGCACCGCGCAGCCCAACCTCTTCCTGACAGGTAAAAGCGACATAGATTTCGCAGGAATGATCCGCCTCGCCAAGCGCACGCATAGCTTCAATGCCAAGCCAGCATGCAACCCGGTTATCCATCGCTTTGGAGACAACCTTTTCACCCATCTCGATCAGCGGCTCATCAAGAGTGACCATGTCACCAACCTTGACCACTTCCCCGGTCTTCTTACCTAAACCAAGATCAATAATGAACTCAGTGACTTGAGGGATCTTTTTTCGCTCTTCAGGTGATGCAATGTGAACTGGTCGCCCAGCCGGATTCATTACAGCCTTCAGATCGCCCTCATCTGTGGAGACCAACACACGACGGGAGAAGAGATTGCGTGCATCAAAACCTCCGACCGGCTGTACATAGACAAAGCCTTTCTCGGTGATATGCGAAACAAGGAAGCCAATCTCATCCATATGGCAGAGCAGCATAACCTTCTTTGGTTTATCACCATTTTCAGGCGCCTTGCGTGCATCACGGCGACAGATAAGAGATCCCATTGCATCCGTTTGAACATCATCAAACAGGCCTTCAATCTCTTTCAGAATTATCTCGCGTACTCGATGCTCATGCCCCGGGACACCAGGGGTTTCACAGAGACGGCGCAGCAGATCAATATTCATAATAGCTTTCTACTTCGAAATGGAACCAGCCTGCATCATGGCGCCAAGTTCAAAGATAAGCAATTTCCACCAGTCTCATGACCACCGGAAAAAGAAAAGGCGGTCCGAAGACCGCCTTTTGCTAATCTATACCTATAAAATAGCTTAGCCCTGCTGAGGGAAATGCAGAAGCTTCGCCTGGTTCACCTGCGCAATCGCAGCAATTTCATCCACGGTCGTCTCAGAAATTTCGCCATCAATCTCAACAAGACAGATCGCTTCTTCACCTTCAACCTTACGGCCAAGGTTAAACGTCGCAATGTTGATCTTTGCATCACCAAGAATGGAGCCCAGCTGACCAATAAAGCCCGGCTTATCCTGGTTGGTCACATAGAGCATGTTCTCGCCAAGCTCTGCTTCCATGTTGATGCCTTTGATCTGAATAATACGCGGCTTCTGATCACCAAACACCGTACCAGCAACAGAACGTTCCTGACGCTCAGTGATAACAGTCAGGCGAATATAGTTCTCATAAGCACCATGTTGTTCGCGGCGAACATCTTCAATCACAATGCCGCGCTCTTTGGCAACTTCGGGAGCAGAAACCATATTCACCGTCTGCAGCAGAGGACGCAGAACACCTGTAAGTGCAGCTGCGGTCAAAGCCTTGACGTTCATTTCTGCAACATCGCCTTCGTATTCAATACGAACCGCTTTGATGCCTGTCTCTGTCGCTTGACCAGCAAAAGACCCAAGCTGCTCCGCCAGCTTTACAAATGGAGCGAGGCGTGGCGCTTCTTCCGCAGTAATGGATGGCATGTTCAGAGCGTTGGAAACCGCGCCGTTGACCAGATAGTCAGACATCTGCTCGGCAACCTGCAGCGCAACATTTTCTTGAGCTTCAGAAGTGGAGGCACCAAGGTGAGGCGTGCATACGAGGTTTGGAGCACCAAACAGAACGTTCTCTTTAGCTGGCTCAACCGTGAATACGTCAACCGCAGCACCCGCAACCTTGCCACTATCCAACGCAGCACGCAGCGCATCTTCGTCAACCAGACCACCACGTGCACAGTTGATGAGGTAGACACCATCTTTCATGGTCTCGATTGCATCCGCATCAATAATGTTACGGGTACGATCAGTCAGCGGGGTATGCAATGTAATAAAGTCAGCGCGCTTGAAGAGGTCTTCCAGCTCAACCTTCTCAACACCAAGGTCAATAGCACGTTCATGAGACAAGAACGGATCGAACGCAATCACCTTCATTTTCAAGCCGATAGCTCGGTCCGCAACAATAGAACCAATGTTACCGCAGCCAACCAGACCCAGTGTTTTTGAGGTGACTTCGTTACCCATAAAGCGGGATTTTTCCCACTTGCCAGCCTGCGTGGAAACATCCGCAGCCGGGATCTGACGGGTCACCGCAAACATCATCGCAATCGCATGTTCAGCAGTCGTGATGGCATTGCCAAACGGCGTGTTCATCACAACGATACCCTTGGCAGTCGCTGCCGGAATATCAACGTTATCGACACCAATACCAGCGCGACCGATAACCTTCAAATTGGTCGCTGCTTTGATGATCTTTTCTGTCGCTTTGGTCGCAGAACGGATCGCCAAACCATCATATTTACCAATGATTTCAGCGAGTTTTTCTTTATCCTTGCCAACATCTGGCAGGAAGTCGACATCGCAACCGCGTTCTTTGAAAATCTGAACTGCTTTATCAGAGAGCTTATCGGAAATAAGAACTTTAGGAGCCATCGGGCTAACCTTTCAAGTCAACGAAGGTACCCTCCCATTCATGTGTTGCGGGAGCCAGATACACTTCTTGCGTCAGGTTAACCGGTCACACTGGGCGACCGGAACTTTTTCGTTCAAAATAAGGAATTTTAAGCAGAAACCAGCTTTGCTTTTTCAGCAGCAAAAGCATAATCCAACCAAGGAATAAGCGCTTCTACATTGGCAGTTTCAACCGTCGCACCACACCAGATCCGAAGACCGGACGGCGCATCACGGTATGCTCCAATGTCGAATGCCACCTCTTCTTTGTCGAGCAGATTCACAATCGCTTTGGCAAATGCAGCTTGTGCTTTGTCATCAAGCTTCGTGATTTCCGGATCAACAATCTTCAGACAAACAGAAGTATTGGAACGGGTTGCCGGGTCAACTGCCAGGAAATCAACCCAATCAGTTTTCTCAGCCCAAGTGGAGATTGCAGCGGTATTTGCATTAGCACGAGCAATCAGTGCTTTCAGACCACCCAATTCTTTGGCCCAACCCAAAGCATCCAGATAATCTTCTACGCAAAGCATGCTCGGCGTGTTGATGGTTGCGCCTTCAAAAACACCATCGATCAACTTGCCGCCTTTAGTCAGACGGAAGATCTTCGGCATCGGCCATGCAGGCGTATAGCTCTCAAGGCGCTCAACAGCACGAGGTGACAAGATCAGAATGCCGTGCGCAGCTTCACCACCCAGCACTTTCTGCCAAGAGTAAGTCACCACATCCAGCCTATCGAATACCAGCTCCTGCGCAAAAGCAGCAGAAGTCGCATCGCAGATGGTCAGACCTTTACGATCTGCCGGAATAAAATCACCATTCGGCACACGCACACCTGAGGTGGTACCGTTCCAAGTGAAGACCACATCGTGGTCGAAATTTACAGAGTTGAGGTCTGGCAACTCGCCATAGCCAGCTTCAATCTTGCGTGCATCCGCAAGCTTGAGCTGCTTCATGACATCGCTAACCCAACCAGACCCGAAGCTTTCCCAGGCAACCATATCAACTGGGCGCGCACCAAGCAGCGACCACAGTGCCATTTCAACGGCACCAGTATCAGAAGCAGGAACAATTCCGATTTTGTAATCAGCAGGCACTTCGAGGACTTCACGTGTCAACTCGATAGCTTCTTTCAGCTTCGCCTTACCAATCTTTGCACGGTGAGATCTGCCAAGAGGCGCATCTGCAAGGATTGCAGGTGTCCAGCCCGGACGCTTGGCACATGGACCCGAAGAAAAGTTCGGGTTTACCGGTTTTGTGGCCGGCATTGTCGTATTCGTCATAATGACTACCCTTTCAGATAGGTGCCCCTCGTTGGGGAGGGGTGTCCCACCGACGGGTCTATGCGAAACGACTTATCTCGTCAACAAATGTTTTTTTGCAGAGCAACATTCAATCAATTAAACGCTGCGTACGATTAGATATATTTTGTATACTCACCCAGTGGATAACCAATCGTTCAATTCTGAATATCCTCTGGTTTTGCTCAAAAAAAGAGCCTGTCGCAGGACAGGCTCTGGAACGTTTTGGTCAGAAGTTAAACTGGAGACGCTCCAGTCTATGACCTAGTATTTCGTGACGATCGGCTGATCATATCCACCACTGGAAGACCCACCAAATTCATAACGCAATCCAACACGCACTTCATGCGCTACAAGCTTGTCATACTTGATGCCGGAAACTGTCCCATTACTTGCAAAAGACTTTGTTTTCACCGCACCAATGTTTAGATAGCGGTATCCTGCATCAATTTTCCAATTATCATCGATCTCATAGGACGTCCCCGCCATAAGAGCCCATGAGAAATTCCACCAATGCCCTTTAGGATACTTGACTCTGGTACCATCTGGATTGATAGCACGGACGTTCTTTGCGTTCACGTAAGATGCACCAACGCCAGCTCCAACATATGGAGTGAAGCCATTGTAATACCCCAGGTCAGCATAGACATTCCAAAGAACAGTCCAGACATCGAGTGTCGCGAACTCATCTGAGGTACCGGAGGTACTACAAACACCGATACACTCAGCCGTTGCTGTAAAGTCAGCATCCCATTCATAGTCTAGTGTTACATCTGTGCGAATGAAATCATTCACACGATAACCAACACCAACACCAACAATTCCCGTTGGCTCTAATTCTTCATCATTAAATTTGATATGGGAGAATTTCGCTTTTGGATTCTGATAGACCTTGTAGCCAATATCACCACGCAAATACCATCCACCACCGATTTCCACTTGTGTGAGCTCTGGCTCTTCTACGAATACAGGTGCTGGGAGATCGGCTGCATAAGCAACACCAGACGAAACCAGCGCAGCTGCGCTCAATGTCAGCACCTTACTAAAATACTTCATGCTTATGTCCTCTCAAACGGCACCTGTCACGCAAGATGATTGCCCTTAAATAAAAACTAAGCACTTTTTACAGAGAAAGAATTACCTATAAATTAACCAGTATTATTAACCCTAATATTTATTATTAACAAACAACGAACAGGCACAAATCAAGCAAATGCTAGAAAGTTAATTTGCATTTACTTATCCACCTCTCAGACTTCAAAACAAAGAAAGCGGACATCAGAAGATACCCGCTTTCAAAACTCGATAAATTAAATAATTTCAGTTAGCTAGCTGCAGCCTTTTTAACTGCGTCAACAATGCTATCAACCACCTTGTTCAGAAGATTTGCATCATCTGCCTCACCCATCACACGAATGAGCGGCTCAGTACCAGAAGCACGAATAACAAGACGCCCCTGTTTACCAAGCTTCTCTTCTCCAGCCTTAATAACCGCCTTAACAGCCTTATCTTCGAGAGGTTTACCACTCGCATAGCGCACATTCTTAAGGACCTGAGGCACTGGAACGAATCGATTACAAACCTCTGAGACCGGCTTTTTCATCTTCTTCACGCAAGCAAGAATCTGTAGCGCAGCTACGAGGCCATCACCAGTCGTGCCAAAGTCAGACATCACAATATGACCGGACTGCTCACCGCCAACATTGAAGCCACCTTCACGCATCCGCTCAACAACATAGCGGTCACCAACCTTGGTGCGTTCAAGAGAAAGGCCATGCCCTTTCAGGAACCGCTCCAAGCCTAGATTCGACATCACGGTAGCAACGATGCCGGGCGCCGAGAGACGGCCATCTGCTTTCCAGGATTCAGCAATCACGGCCATCAGCTGATCACCATCAACCACCTTACTATTCTCATCCACGATGATCACACGATCAGCGTCACCGTCCAATGCGATCCCGATGTCCGCCCGAACCTCATGAACCTTCTTGGCAAGCGCTTCAGGAGAGGTAGAACCACAATCCTTATTGATATTGAAACCATCTGGATCAACCCCAAATGGAAACACTTCCGCACCCAGTTCCCAAAGGATCTCTGGAGCAACGTTATAAGCAGCACCATTTGCACAATCGATCACAATACGCATGCCATTTAAGTTCAGGTCACGCGGCAGCGTTCGCTTTGCGAACTCAATGTAACGATCACGCGTACTATCGATGCGGGTGGCACGACCAATCATTGCAGGATCTGACAAGTTCAGACTCATATCGCTATCGATCAGTCGTTCAATTTGAAGTTCCACTTCGTCAGATAGCTTAAATCCATCTGGGCCAAAAAACTTAATGCCGTTATCCTGAAAAGGGTTGTGACTTGCGGAAATCATCACCCCAATATCCGCACGCATCGAACGTGTCAACATCGCAACACCGGGCGTTGGCATGGGTCCGAGCAAGAAAACATCCATGCCCATTGCAGTAAAGCCCGCTATCAATGCATTCTCAATCATATAGCCAGAAAGGCGCGTGTCTTTACCGATAACCACGCGATGGCGATATTTACCGCGGCGGAACACCACACCAGCAGCCATCCCAACTTTCAGCGCAACTTCCGCGGTCATTGGCCATTTGTTTGCAGTACCGCGCATTCCATCGGTGCCAAAGTATTTTCGCGACATTTATTATTTCCCTGAACTCTCAAATGCGGAGCGCAACGCTCACGATAAATCCAATTGAAGTGGTGATACATGTTTGTCCTCGCCTAGTCCTGTCAAATGATGTGTCCAATTATTACGGTTCACCTGCTATTTGACGCAGTAGCAAAGCCGAATTTTCATCAAGACAAAAGCCAAACAGTTGGGCCGAAATAGCAAATGCCCGACTGAACAGCCGGGCATTTTATTTTTCAAAGTGCCTTCAAGAAGACTGGCTATTAGCTCTGAGGTTGTGGGTTAAGCCCATCAGAAGCTTCACCGCCGTGCTTCTTTCCGCCAGCGGTGGGTACACCAGTAGAACGCGGAGTGGATGGACTATCATCACCGGTATCACGCACAGGCTGCTCACCATCAAGCATCTTGCGGATTTCATCACCGGAGAGCGTTTCATACTCCAACAAACCCTGAGCAATCAGATGCAACTGATCTTCATGCTCTTTCAGAACCTTATTCGCGGTCTCATAGCCCTGATTGACGAAGCTTTTTATTTCTGCATCAACCATTTTCTGGGTTTCATCAGAAACATTCTGGCTCTTCGCAACAGAGTGACCAAGGAAGACTTCTTCTTGGTTCTCACCGTAAAGCAACGGACCAAGCTTATCGGACATACCAAACTGCGTCGCCATAGCCTTTGCAAGCTTGGTTGCCATCTGGATATCGCCGGAAGCACCGGAAGTAACCTTCTCATAACCGAAGATCATTTCTTCAGCCACACGGCCACCCATAGCAACAGCAAGGTCAGCTTTACACTTCGCACGGGTCAAAGAAACCTGATCTTTCTCAGGCAACCTCATCACCATACCCAGTGCACGACCACGCGGAATAATCGTTGCTTTGTGTACTGGATCAGACGCAGGCATGTGCATCGCAACCAGCGCATGACCAGCTTCGTGATAAGCAGTCAGCTTCTTCTCTTCTTCGGTCATGACAAGCGTACGGCGTTCCGCACCCATCATCACCTTGTCTTTAGCATCTTCAAACTCGGCCATGGTGACTAGACGCTTGGACCGGCGCGCTGCAAGAAGCGCAGCCTCGTTCACAAGGTTCATCAAGTCAGCACCAGAGAAACCAGGCGTACCGCGAGCAAGTGTATGCACGTTTACATCTGGAGCCAATGGCACTTTACGCATGTGAACTTTGAGGATCTTTTCACGGCCAGTGACATCTGGATTTGGCACAACAATCTGACGGTCAAAACGACCCGGACGTAGAAGCGCAGGATCAAGCACGTCAGGACGGTTGGTAGCCGCGATGATGATCACACCTTCATTAGCTTCAAAACCATCCATTTCAACAAGGAGTTGGTTAAGGGTCTGTTCGCGTTCGTCGTTACCACCGCCAAGGCCTGCACCACGGTGACGGCCAACAGCATCGATCTCATCGATGAAGATAATGCATGGAGAGTTCTTCTTCGCCTGTTCGAACATGTCACGAACACGAGAAGCACCAACACCAACAAACATTTCAACGAAATCAGAACCGGAGATGGTGAAGAATGGGACGTTCGCCTCGCCTGCAACTGCACGGGCTGTCAAGGTCTTACCAGTTCCTGGAGGACCAACAAGCAAACAACCGCGTGGGATACGACCACCAAGACGCTGGAATTTCTGCGGGTCACGCAGGAACTCAACAATCTCTTGAAGGTCTTCCTTCGCTTCGTCAATGCCCGCAACGTCTTCAAACGTCACGCGGCCAGAAGCTTCAGTCAGCAGTTTCGCTTTGGATTTGCCAAAGCCCATAGCTTTGCCACCACCACCTTGCATCTGACGCATCACAAAGATCCAGATACCGAGGATCAACAGCATCGGTAGCCATGAAATCAAGGCTCCAAAGAG
This sequence comes from Pseudovibrio sp. WM33, assembly GCF_001623165.1. Lineage (NCBI taxonomy): Bacteria > Pseudomonadati > Pseudomonadota > Alphaproteobacteria > Hyphomicrobiales > Stappiaceae > Pseudovibrio > Pseudovibrio sp. WM33. The sequence goes on along the minus strand of NZ_LMCK01000090.1, from coordinate 543,155 downwards.
AGAGAAACTCTCGGAAGGTGGCTTCGCGTTAATCAAAACGCCTTTGGTTTGCAGCACATCAACATATTTGGCATCACTAGGCGCATAGGTCTGGAATGTACCGCCATTGCTGTATTTGCCGGTAATCTGTTGTTGTTGAATCGTGACCTCACGGATATCGCCTTGCTCAGCTTGATTGATAAACTGAGAATAAGCAATTTCATTAGTGTTACTTCGTGAGGTCGGGTTCTGAAAGAGCTGGAACAGCGCTATCAGCAACAGACCAATAATCACCCAGAGGGCAAAATTCCGGAAATTGGTGTTCATTTCGATCCCTTTACCGCAAGGTGGCGGCGATCCTCGCACGTGTCTCTGTCAAGATCATAGCGAGCCCTAATGGGCTTTCTACGTTTTCCTGAGAATGACACAGATTCTTTCTCAGTTTTCTTAAGGCCAACGGAATTTTGCCGGTTACCCCTGAAAATTCAGGATTGATGTTCCGTTAATTCCGACTTTACCAGCCCAGACGTTCAAATTGCATTCCTCTAAAGCATAAATGCATAGATTTAACAGAACGCCAGCAAAACCAAGATTTATTCAAAATGTTCTGCTCACTGGGACCATCGAAATTCCGTAGGTCCTCGATCTTACATCAGCATCAGCTGTTGTTCGACCAATCTTCTTCCAAGGCATGTAGGATACCCCACCAACAAAAACAATAAGCGGAGCTGTCAGAAATGCTGTTTTCAGCCAGTTAGCAGGAATTTCTAGCTCAAAATCTCCACAAAGCTCTTTTTGAACATAAGTGATTTTGAAGCCTTCTGCAGAATGCGCTGCTTTATAACGCCAGCGATCATCCCATATTCCCTCATCTCCTGGCTTAACCTCAATCTCTGGCAAGCCAGCCCTTCCAGCCTCCCGAAAACAAAACCAGATAGATTCGTCACGTGGTTTTGCCAGCGCAAATCGAACCCCGCCAAGAGTGGCCGCCCTGCTCCCATCTTCTGCTTTCAGAGTCTCATAAAGCCCTTCAAGCTTGGCAAGGCGCGGCATATAAGGAGCGCCGGAAATGTAGCGAACGAGTCGACCAACCAGCCTCAAGCCAATTTCATCGGGAATGTACTCCAGACACGAACTGTCAAAACGGACTGGTCCGGCACTATGAAACGTACAGGATTTCTCAGCTACTTCATCCACCCAAACATCAATCGCATCAGCAGTACGGGCCATGCGTCGCGCCGTGTCGGAAAGCTTCGCCGCAGTTAGCCCAAGTTCGTCAAGCTCCTGCTGCGCTTGGCGAAATTTCACACGCGTAAACTGCTCATCTTCATTAGAAGGATCTTCAAACCATGGCACCTGGGCAGAATGCAAAAGCGACTTGAGCCGAACCTTGCTGATTTCGAGCAGTGGACGGCAAATCTGAAACCCGTCCAACTCGCGGTCCTTACGAATACACGCAAGACCATAAACCCCACTGCCCCGCGCCAAACGCGTCAAAAACGTTTCTGCCTGATCTTCCAGATGATGGCCTAGAAAGAGCCCCTCACATCCATGGTCTTCAGCAGCCTGTCGCAAAAGAGCATAGCGCGCATCCCGGGCTTCCGATTGGATGTTTGAAGACGGTTTCTCACCAATCCAATGCAATGTCTCATGTGGCACTTCAATGCGCCGGCAATACTGCGCAACGCCTGCAGCTTCGCTGGCGGCCTCAGCACGCAAACCATGATCGACTGTGAAAGCATAAAGTTCAGGAGCAGAAAACCCCAGTTCCTGCGTCCACTGCTTCAAAAGATAAAGCAGAGCCATAGAATCAGCACCGCCGGACACACCAACGGCGATCCGGCGGAAAGACTTATACTCTCCGAAAAGCTCATTCAGCTCATCGGAAGAAAAGAGAGCAACTTGATTAGAGGCAGTTGTCACGTTTTTGTTGAACCTTGGCCTGCTCCAGCACAGCAGGGGCTGCAAACTGGAAATTGGCGAGAAGCTGCTCGTAAGTTTCACAAGCAGCGGGCGCATTCCCCATACCTGTAAGGGCAGTCCCCAATTTCAGCAAGCTTTCAGGAGCCAGTTCACTCTCAGGAAAATCAGTATAGCTTTTTAAAAAAGCTTGTGCAGCGTTCTCATACTGACGCTGAGCCAGCAGGCTTTCGCCAAGCCAGTGCTGCGCATTCGCAGTCAGCTCATGATCAGGATACATACCAAGAAACGTATCAAAGCCCTCAGTCGCAGCTGGGTAGTTGCCGCCAACCATCAGACCATAAACAGCATTGTAGTCCGACTGTGGGTCACCGCTCAGCAGTTCATTCACGCTGCCAGAGAACTGAAGAGAGCCAGAACTTGGTGCAGGTGTGGAACCGGTAGGCGCAGCGTTGTTGCCGCGTGCAATCTGAGAAAGATCCAACGGACCGCTGTTCGTTCCCTGTGCAGGCGTATTCAGCGTAGAAAGTTGCTGAGACCGATTTGTCGGAGCCGTCGTGCTCGGTTGCTGAACAACAGGAGGCTGGACAACGCGAGGTGTCTGGCCCGGATTTTCCAACTGCTGCAGGCGGTACTCAACGTCCTCCTGAGAACGGCGCAGAGCGTCTTCAGTCAGACGTAGTTTGTGATTGAGCTCTTCAACCTTGCCTGTCAGCAAGCGAACCTGCTCTTCAAGTTGACCAAGGCGAGCAGTGTTCTGTGCGGTTTCATTATTTTTGGATGAACCGAAAAGCTGCGCAGATGCTGGTAAACTTGTAGAGGTTACAAGCGCAAGAACAATAAAGCTTGTTGCAATACGTCGATAAAGAGCCATCAATTATCTCCTGAGACACCCTACAGGGGCCGGGTCGGAATTTCTCATCTCTTGGCAAGAGGAAAAGACGAAAATAGGGCACACATTCAGTGTTTCTCTCCTATTTGCGGCTTCTCCCCGACCAATTTCCGTTCTCCTACAAGTTTGCAGGAGTTTCAACAAAAAAGGCTCCCCCAAATTAGAGAAGCCTTTTCCAAATTTCAGCGAGTCAAACTCAATTACTGACCGTTCAGAACTGTCACAGCACGACGGTTCTGGCTCCAGCAGGAAGCCGCATTACAAACCGCAACCGGACGCTCTTTACCGTAGGAAAGAGTCTTGATGCGGGTTGGGCTAATGCCTTTTGCAACAAGGTATTCCCGAACGGCAGCTGCACGTCGCGCACCCAGTGCAATGTTGTACTGGCGAGTGCCGCGCTCATCAGCGTGACCTTCAATAGTAATTGAGTAGTTTTTATAGTGTTGCAGCCACTGAGCCTGCTTATCCAGCACTGCACGAGCAGAACCATCAATGGAGCTCTGGTTGTTGAGGAAGAATACACGATCCCCAACATTCACAACGAAGTCCTGTCCAGAGCCAGCTGCAACAGAACTATTGCCACTGGTCAGTTCAGGGCGTGTCTGCGAACAAGCTGCTGCGACGAGACACACAGCCACCACAGCAGCGAAACGCGCTCCGCGCGCGAACAGCGTCTTTGACATTTATAGAATCTCCTGTCCCTCAAACCCCGAGGGTTAAAAAAGCCCTAGACCAACTTGGTTAAGGGTAACTTGAATTTATTGGTTAATGAAGTGCTAATGACCCCAATTTCCCGCGAGAAATTGGGGGTCTCAGTTTCATGGTTAGTCGAGCAACGGAGACCACGCCGGATCTGATGCAAAGTTTGGCGTCTGAACCAGCTGTTCGTTATAGCCGGTCAGGTCAACCGTCCAGACCTGAGGACCGCCCTGCTCGCCCACGGTATCGCGGAAGAACGTCAGTACACGTCCGTTTGGAGACCAGGCTGGTCCCTCATTGTGATAGCCTTCAGTGAGAATACGCTCACCCTTACCATCTGGGCGAATAACGCCAATCATAAAGCGTCCCTGATGCACCTTGGTAAAGGCAATCAAATCACCGCGCGGCGACCACACAGGCGTTGAATACTGTCCTGGCCCAAAGGATATGCGTGTCGCACCGCTTCCATTTGAGTTCATCACATAAAGCTGCTGAGAACCGCCACGGTCACTTTCAAACACCACCTGGCTCCCATCCGGTGAGAAAGAAGGACTGGTGTCGATAGCGGCTGTATTGGTCAGGCGCGTAGTCCGGCGTGTCCGGAGATCCATGAGATAAAGGTTCGCATTGCTGCCCTGCTGCAAGCTCATGATGACCTTTTGACCATCAGGAGAGAAGCGCGGCGCAAACGTCATACCTGGGAAGTTCCCAAGAACCTCACGCTGTCCGGTTTCAATGTTGAACAGGTAAACCTGCGGATTACCGCCTACATAAGACATGTAGGTCACTTCCTGAGAGACAGGAGAGAACCGAGGTGTCAGCACAAGGTCATCACCACGGGTCAGATAGCGCACATTCGCGCCATCCTGATCCATAATTGCCAGACGCTTACGGCGCACATCCTTCGGTCCGCTTTCGTCAATAAAGACCACGCGGGTATCGAAGTAGCCTTTCTCACCAGTCAAACGCTGGTAAACCGCGTCGGAAATGATGTGTGCCAGACGGCGCCAGTTTTCCGGTGTGGTAAAGAACTGCTGGCCAATCAACTGCTGACCGGCAAACACATCCCACAAGCGAAATTCTGCCCGGATCTGTCCGTTTGCCTGCTGCGCGATAGAACCAGTCACCAAAGCCTGAGAACCAATGGTTCTCCAATCGCCAAAGCGCGGCATGGTGCCCACATTCATTCCCTGCTGAATATGCGCTGTCGGATCAATCGGGCGGAATAAGCCCGAGCGCTGCAAATCCGCTGCAACAACTTGAGAAATCTGCCCTGCCACGTCTTCCTGCAAGCCGGAACCTGCAAAGGGAGAAATTGCAATCGGCATAGGTTCAACGTTGCCCTGAGTAATATCAAGTTCAATCAGGGCATATGCAGGTTGAGAGATCGCAGCAACAGTAACAGCAGCAGCCACAAGGCGACATGCATGACGCCACAGCTGCTTGACTCCTGTTGTACGCATTGGGTTAAGCCCCATCACAAAGGACATAGACCTAAGCTCCTTTCAATCTCAATACCTAATATCCACGCATATCGCGAAGATCAAAATTCAGTGTGACTGTCTTCCAGGTTTCATACTTTTCAGCCGGAAGAGAGTAAGGCGCACAGCGGGCTACGGCTCTCACCGCACTTGTTGCAGCCGCTTTGTACTCAGGAGACTTTCCTGAGCTTAACACCTGCGGGGTTCCTACAAGTTCGCCTGATCGACTAAGATCAAACTGCAATCGCACCACTCCATCAGATCCGTGAGGAGGAATCCAACAACCGGCAATTTGATCTCGAAAAACAGCTAACTCGTCGCTGGTTAACGGCAGCAAAGAAGTACCGCTATCAGCCATGGCGGCACATCCAGAGAGAACACCTGTAGCGAGGACTAGTCTCGCCCCTACCTTAACCCTTTCGATACCCAAAGCTTTTCTCATAGCTATCCCGTCAGTATCCAAGCATGTCGCGAGGAGTAAAGTTCATGATAACAGTCTCCCACGCATCGTATTTCGCAATAGGCAGCACGTCTTGATAAGGTCCACAACGTAGGATTGCCCGCACTGCTGCGCCAGCTGAAGCCGCAAAAGCAGGATGAGAACTTGAGTTCAACACACGGGGCGAACCATCGACCTCTCCGGCTCGTGTCAGCTTAAACTCAACACTCACATTCAATTCGTGAGCATCCAGAGCTCCAACAGCTGGGTTCCAACACTGCCCGATCCGCCCGCGAAGCGCATCCAGTTCAGACTGGCTCATCTTCACGTTGGTCTGACCCAATTCGGATCCAAGAGAAGCCGGTTTTGCAGACTTTGCAGTCCCGCTCGACTTCGCATTCGTTTTGTTCAGCAAAGCCGCCATCTTCGAGTTAAAGTCTTCCTTCTTCTTCTTCGGCTCTTCCTTCTTCGGCGCTTTAGGGCGCGCTGGAGGCTTTGGCTTGGAACGTGGACGAACTTTAACGACCTGCTTCGGCTTTTCTGTTTTCTCGACTTCAGGACCAAGTTCTGCAGTCTCCGCAGGCGCCTTTTCTTTCGGCACTTCCTTTGGGGCTGGTTCTGGCTCAGCTGGTTCCGGTGGCGGCGGCGGTGTTTCAGCCTGCTGCACTTCCTTCTTCGCTTCCTGAACCTTCTTCACCTCTTTCTTAGCTTCACCGGTCTTTTTCTCCGGTTCTGGCTTTTCCGCAGGCTTCTTGGTCGGCTGCAACGCAGCCTCTTTGATTTCCTTCGCTTCTTTTGTGCCCAGCTGCAGCTTTGTCAGCTCGCTCACAGGCACAAGATCCACGGGCAGTGAATCCACCGGGGCAGTGTTCAGCTCTTTGCCGAAGTTAAGCGAAACCGCTCCGGCAACAAGCACGACCACGTGAACAACTAGCGATGCGATAAGGCCTGCACGCATTCCCGGTTAACCCTGCTCCTCTAGAGTGACGAGCCCAATGCGCTTGTATCCAGCAGCATTGATGCGACCCATAACTTTCATGATGATTCCGTAATCAGCATCCTGATCACCACGCACGTAAATACGCTCGTTGTAACCATTCTCGGCAATCGCACCGAGTTTCGCGATCAACTCATCAATAGGGATTTCGGTATCCTGAATGAACACGCCCCCATCAGACTTCACCGAAATCGCTATCGGCTCAGTGTCACCTTCCATCGCTTTTGCGCGAGTTTCAGGCAGGTCAATCGGCACGCCGACAGTCAGCAAGGGAGCTGCCACCATAAAGATGATCAGCAGTACCAGCATCACGTCCACCATCGGCGTTACGTTGATCTCGCTCATCGGTGCGTGAGAATGCCTGCGGCGACCACGTCTGCCACCTGCACGACCACCACCACCAGCTGCTCCAGTGCTCATACCCATGGGTTATCCTCGCTCATCAATGCGGCGGGACAAAATAGCGGAAAACTCATCTGCAAAGCCTTCCATACGCGCGGCAAGCTTGCCGGAATCGCTCTGCAGTTTGTTGTAAGCAATAACCGCCGGAATAGCTGCAATCAGGCCCAAACCGGTCGCAAACAGCGCCTCGGCGATACCCGGAGCCACAACGGCAAGGTTGGTGTTCTTGGAAGCTGCAATGGACGTAAACGCATTCATGATGCCCCAGACCGTACCAAACAGACCAACAAATGGAGCTGCACTGCCGATTGTTGCAAGGAACAACAGACGTTTTTCAAGACGCTCAACTTCACGGGAAATGGTCAAATCCATCACACGGTCGATACGCTGCTGCAAGCTGGCAATCGCAGGCTTATCCCCTTCATGAGAGCGCTTCCACTCACGCATCGCAGCCACAAACAATGCAGACATGCCGTTATTCGCGCGGGAGGATAAAGACTTATAAAGCTCTTCGAGAGACTGACCGGACCAGAACACATTCTCAAAACGGTTCATCTGGCGACGAGAGCGACCGTAAAGAACAATCTTGTCAAAGATAATCGCCCAGCTCCAGACAGAAGCAGCGATCAGACCGATCATTACAATCTTGACGACGATGTCTGCTTCCAGAAACAACGAAATGTAGGACAAGCCCGAACCCGGAGCTGCACCCAGCTCAACAGATTGCACGTCCTGAGCCGTTGCAGCCAATGGCGTCAACAAAGCCGCCGCTGCGCTCATGGCCACAACGAGTTTCATCACCTTAGAGTTCATGTAATAAGGACCTCTTGCCCTGATAACCCAAAGACCTGTCCACGGTAGAACCCCTGCCATGGACACAACCAGTCTATTAAACATTTAGCAGCCTTCCTGCCTGTCGAATTTGGCGAAACTTCGACTACAGCCAGCATTGAAGGCATAAATGAAAAGACCTGTTTAAGGTTACTGAAGGATTAAAAGGCTTCCAGTCCCGTTTAATTTGAATGAATATTGGTGATTTTTCGCGATGAGTATCGCGCTTATTCGCCGTTCATTTGGGCGATTAGATCCTTGGGCAATCTGCGAGGTTTCCCGTCTGCAGAAATAGCCACAGCAGTCACACGTGCTTTGATCAAAACTTCGTCACCACGCATAACTCTTTGGCTTATAAACATCCGGACACCCTTCACTTCACTGATATCCGTATGAACTTCAAGCACATCATCGATTCGTGCAGGCTTGAGAAAATCAATGTCCATATGGCGAACAGCAAACGCCAGACGCTCCCCATGCATGCCTGAATCCAGCTCATGATGATGCACACCGCGCATACGCAGCAGCTCAGTGCGGCCACGCTCCATGAACTTCAGATAAGCCGCGTGATAGACGACGCCGGAAAAGTCGGTGTCCTCGTAATACACACGCACAGGCAAAATATGTTCGTTACCGTCAATTCGCCCCGTCAGATCGGGCCAATTTGCCTCAGTTTTTTTAGTGTTCATATCTGCAGGTCAGTCTTCAGCGTGTTGAAAAAGAGCCATCTGAGGTGCATTCGGGTTATCAGGCACCACCAAACCAAGGTGTTTGAAAGCGATTGGCGTCAAAATTCGGCCACGCGGTGTCCGTTGTAGATAGCCATTCTGGATAAGATACGGCTCAACAATCTCTTCAATCGCATCCCGCGGCTCAGAAAGAGCAGCTGCAATCGTCTCGATTCCAACAGGGCCGCCACCAAAGTTCAGCGCAATCTGCTTCAGATAACGCCGGTCGAGGCTATCAAAGCCAGCGCTGTCAACTTCCAGCTGCCGCAAAGCACGGTCAGCAAGCCCACTATCAATCTCAGCATCTCCGGCAACAATCGCAAAGTCCCGCACACGGCGTAACAAACGTCCTGCAATACGCGGTGTCCCGCGGGAGCGCTTGGCAATCTCTCGTGCACCCGCATCACTCATGCCGATTCCCAAGAGTCGCGCACCGCGCTTCACAATCAACTCCAGCTCTTCCGGAGTATAAAACTCAAGCCGAACAGGAATGCCAAACCGGTCACGCAACGGCGTCGTCAGCAAGCCAATACGGGTCGTTGCGGCCACCAAAGTAAACTTGGCAAGGTCAATCTTCACAGATCGCGCAGCTGGCCCTTCACCAATAATGAGGTCGAGCTGGTAATCCTCCATTGCCGGATACAACACCTCTTCAACCGCAGGGTTGAGGCGGTGGATCTCGTCAATGAACAAAACATCCCGGTCTTCCAGATTGGTCAACAGCGCAGCCAGATCACCCGCTTTTGCGATCACGGGACCAGACGTTGCCCGGAAGTTCACACCAAGTTCACGCGCCATAATCTGCGCCAGCGTTGTCTTGCCAAGGCCCGGAGGCCCGACAAACAACACATGATCCAGCGCTTCACTCCGTGCTTTCGCCGCTCCAATGAAAACCTTCAGGTTTTCACGAGCCTGCGCCTGTCCAGTAAAGTCATCCAGCGTTTGCGGACGCGTTCCGCTGTCAATCTCGTCGCCCCGAATTTCAGGAGTAACAAGGCGATCCTCACCCTCATTCATTACGCAAGTTCCTTAAGGCCGAGGCGAATAAGTTTTTCAGCGCTTGCATCTTCACCTGCTGTTTTCACAGCAGCTGCCACAGCAGCTGAAGCCTGAGCAGGCTGATAACCGAGATTGGAAAGAGCCGAGACAGCATCTGCCACAGGCCGGGACGCCACATTTTCCGCAACGCTTTGGGAAATAGCAATGGTGTCATCTTCAACAGAGGCAAAGGCAGGCGCCTTGTCTTTCAGCTCTGTCACAATACGCTCAGCTACACGCTTACCAACACCCGGTGCCCGTGTAATCGCAGTCTTATCGCCCAGCGCGATCGCGTTCGCCACTTCTGTCGCGCGCATGATGCCTAAAATGCCCAGCGCAACCTTTGCCCCAACACCCTGAACGGTCATGAGAATGCGGAACCATTCACGTTCGTTGTCCTCGGAAAAACCGAAGAGCTTGATCATATCCTCACGGACCATGGTCTCAATGGCCAGCACAGCAGCTTCGCCGACACGCGGCAATTGCTGCAACACGCGAGAGGGGCAATGAACCTGATAACAAACACCCTGCACATCCAGCAGTACAAAATCATCGCCGTAACTGTCGACGACACCCTTGAGTTTCCCGATCATTTCAAACGCGCCTCCGCTGCGGCCAGACGGCCCGTTACACTACCCCGGTGATGACTATGGCAGATCGCAATCGCCAGTGCATCCGCCGCGTCGTCCGAATTAAACGTCGCCTTCGGCATTAACACCTTCACCATCATCCGGATTTGCTCTTTTTCCGCGTGTCCGGTTCCCACCACGGTCTTTTTCACCAGGTTCGGAGCATATTCTGAAACCACGAGATTGTGCAGAGATGGCACAAGCAGAGCGATCCCCCTCGCCTGCCCCAGCTTAAGCGTAGCTCCAGCATCCTTGTTCACAAACGTATTCTCAACCGCAGCCTCAGAAGGATCATAGCGTTCAATCACTTCTTGCAAGCCAGTGTATAACTGCTTGAGCCGTTCTGCGAGGGAGTACTTGCTGTTGGATTGTATCGTGCCGCTTCCAATGAAGCTGACGCGATTACCTTTGGCATCAATAATGCCCCAACCAGTGTTCCTGAGGCCAGGGTCAACACCCATGATTCGAATTGAATGATCCATAGAACAAACCGGTAACGAAAAATCTCCAAAGACGCTAGCCGGTAACCTCAACCAATCGCTTAATCCGTTAAAATTCAGGAGTAATCCACGCGTTCCTGCAAATCCTGCAGGTAAGGACCCGGTATGATTGAAGCATTGTCTGCACACTCCGCCTTGCAGTTGTGTCTGGTGGCTGGAGCCATCCTTTTGGCAGGTTTGATGCGTGGATTTGCCGGGTTTGGCTCAGGTATGGTCTGGATCCCCCTCGCCGCACTGGTCATCGGCCCAAAACTCGCTGCCGCCACACTTCTCATCCTCGACACCGTCATCGCACTGCCACTCATTTTCCCGGCAACCAAGCTGTGCCGATGGAAAAGCGTCGTGCCTGCCGCCATTGGAGCGATCCTTGCCGTTTCTGTCGGCGCATGGATCCTCGCCAATGCACCACCCTTTATTCTGCACTGGGGCATATCCATCGTAGTGCTCGCGCTGCTGGCCGTCCTCATGTCCAACTGGACCTATTCAGAGGAACCCAGCCGCAAGCAGAACCTCGGTGTCGGGGCACTCTCTGGCCTGCTTGGCGGCTTCAGCCAGATGCCGTCCATCCCCATCTACACACTTTGGGCAACCGGCCCCCATCCACAAAACGTAATCCGCGCTAACATGATCGTGTTTATCGCGATAGCTGACGTCTCCGCATATGCCTCTTACGCTTACAACGGCCTTTTCACAAAAGAACTCATACCGGTCCTGATCATCGCAGGCCCAATCTATCTGGGCTGCCTTATGTTTGGTGCGAAAGCCTTCAAAAGCGCACCTCCCACCTATTTCAAATGGGCTGCAAAAGGCATCATCTTCCTCGCAGCAGTCGTTTCGCTGCCATTCTTCCACGACCTCTAGCCATATCTGCCTCACTCAATTTCCCGCAGTTTCACAAGGCTAAAGGGCAGATTGTCATCTACAGAAGGGGGTAATTGAGAAATTCTCGACAATTCCTCCAATTGTCCCGATTGGAGGAAGGCACCTTCGTAACTTATAGTCCGCACAACTAGGAAGCCTAAAACCAACCTTCTCAGCAGAGGCATATATGCTCCCAGACGTCGCAGGACTCGAATCCCCGGCCTTCTTGATGGTGTGCGCAACTATAGCGCTTGCCGGGTTAACCCGTGGGTTTGCGGGCTTCGGAGCCGCGATGATCTACATGCCCATCGCCTCCGCCATTATGGAGCCAAAGCTGGCCGCCGCCTCCCTTCTCATAGTCGATGCAACAATCTCACTCCCCATGGTGGTCTCAGCCACCAAAATCTGCGACTGGAGAACGGTCCTTCCAGCAGCAGGAGGGGCAGTGATCACAGTATCTATCGGCGCATGGGTACTCACGAATGCCGATCCCTACGTTTTGCGCTGGGTTCTGTCCGGTGTGGTACTCCTCCTGCTAATCATTTTGATTTCGGGATGGCGCTACACCAAGGCACCCAACAAGCGCACCTCCTTTGGGGTTGGCGCAGTTTCTGGTCTGCTCGGCGGCATGACACAACTGGCTGGCCCTCCGGTCATCACCTACTGGATGTCAGGGCCCCTGCCCGTCAGCGTAATCCGCGCCAACCTGATCACATACTTCTTCTTCACCAGTTTCGGCTCATTTGCGGCGTTCTGGTGGAATGGCCTGATCACACAGGAACTGCTGCTCCTGTCACTCCTGATCTGCCCGGCATACGGCCTGAGCATCTATTTGGGAGCCAAAGGGTTCTCACTATCAAGCGGTCGGTCGTACCGCGCACTCGCTTATTCACTCATATTGGGAGCTGCCATCACAAGCATGCCAATTTTGGATGGAATTCTCAGATAATCTAAGACCACACACACACGTTGATAACGGCCAAGAGAAGCCTCAGGCAACCAACACGGCTTGCGAAACAAAGAAAAACAGCTTAGTTTCCGCAATAATATCCCTATAAACAGACGAAAAAACCAGATTTATGCCAAAATCATCGCTCGACAAGATTGACCTAGAAATCCTGAAAAATCTTCAGGAGGACGGCCGCCTGACCAACGTAGAGTTGGCAGGTAAAGTCGCCCTATCCCCATCTCCATGCCTGCGCCGCGTCAAAAACCTCGAGGACAGCGGTGTGATCAACGGTTATCAGGCATCCGTGAATCGCAAGACTGTTGGTCTTGGCATGACGGTCTTTGTTGAAATGCGCGTAGGCAAACAAAGCAAAGCGCAGATCATGTCAATCATTGAGCGCGTCACCTCTCAGCCAGAAGTCGTGTCGTGTCATCTGGTCTCAGGCCAATCCGATATCCTTGCTGAGATTGTTGTTCCAACGCTGGAAGCCTATGACGTCTTCCTCTCTGACTTCCTGATGTCGCTGGACGGCGTTGAAGATGTACGGTCCAACTTTGCAATCCGCACACTCAAAGCAAACGGCGCATTGCCACTACAGCATCTGGAATCCATTATCGACGACGATTAATCAATCACGAGGCGTCCTCGTTGTTACCTGAACCGGTAACGATCTGCGCCATACTGACCAGCTCGGAAATCCTGTCCTGAAGGAAGTTGCTGTTTTGAGCGATGAGCAGCATCTGCCTTTGATAAAGGCAAAACAAGTATGCACCAATACAAAGCCCCAATCCGATAAAGGAAAGGGACTGCCCGAGCAAAGCAAGGCCGATGTAGAGCAAAGGTGGGAACACAGTCACAGTGACTGAACACAGGGATACCCACCACTCTCCCTTATGAAAACCATTGATCGGCATGGTTAGAATAGCAGCTGTCGCAATCAGACAGCGCTCTTTCATTGTCCGGGCAATGTTCACTGCCTGCCGCAGATACAGCGCCGTCAACAGGCCAGTTATCGTCAGCACATACGGCGCACTGAGCATACAAAAGCCGTAGACCCGTGCCACCAACGGCGCCCTCTCCTCCCAGACACCGGAAGGTGTTTCCAGCACGGCACCAAGAACCAGAAGAGCGGCATAAGCAATCGCCAGCAAATGCAGCCGCCACGCCGAGCCGATAGCATGCTCAATCACGCGAACCTTGCCGTTTTCCTCACTCACGAACCTGCCTCAACCCTGATCATGGTCGCAAAAGGGTTTCACAGAGCCCCAACTAAACCAACTCCATTGAAATCAGGGGCCCCTCGCAAAACAAACACGCAACAAAAAAGGCGGCACGCAAAACGCACCGCCTCTAAAGCATAATCAGAAAACAGGCTTAGCCGAGCTTTGCCATGATTTCTTCTGAGATGTCGAAGTTAGAGAAAACGTTCTGCACATCATCATCATCTTCCAGCGCATCCATCAGCTTCATGATGGTGCCAGCTTTCTCTTCGTTCACTTCCACAAGGTTCTGCGGCTTCCAGATGGTCTTCACAGACTCAGCTTCGCACAGCGCTTCTTCCAGCGCCTTGGAAACGTCGGAGAGATCTTCGAAGGCACAGATAATGGTGTGGCCGTCTTCATCGCTCTCAACGTCATCAGCACCAGCTTCAATACCAGCTTCCATGACAGTGTCCGCATCACCAGCTTCAGGCTTGTAAACAAGCTCGCCAACACGATCGAACATGAAGGAAACAGAACCAGTCTCCCCCATGGAACCACCGTACTTGGTGAAGTAGGAGCGCACATTTGCAGCAGAGCGATTTTTGTTGTCAGTCAACACTTCAACAATAATCGCAGTGCCGCCTGGGCCATAACCCTCATAGCGAATTTCGGTATAATCAGCGCCGTCTCCAGCCTGAGACTTTGCAATCGCGCGGGCAATGTTGTCCTTCGGCATGGACTGGGCCTTCGCGTTCTGCACAGCAAGGCGCAGGCGCGGGTTCTTATCCGGGTCAGGATCACCCATTTTAGCAGCAACTGTAATCTCTTTGGAAAAGCGAGAGAACAGTTTGGAACGCACAGCGTCCTGACGTCCCTTGCGGTGCATGATGTTTTTGAATTTTGAATGTCCGGCCATAGGTCTTCCCGGCTTGTGTTTGCAAATAAAACTTATAGCTCGAAGGAGCGTTCACCAAGCCGCTGATAGCTTGGACAGCGCTCTCCCCGACACGCATGTCGCCTAAACGTCGAGCAAATTTGATGAAAGCTTATAAGACGCTTACACGACAAAATCCAGAGCAAGAAACCGCGAGAGAGCTTCCGACCTTCCTCTTCCCTACCAATCACCGTGTAAGCATGACGTTTATTCAGGCTTAGCTATTTGCTGTACTCGGCCAGAATGGTGGGATAATCTGCGACAAACGCCCGCCAATCCGTACTGGAGAGACATGCTTGGCCAGACCCGTGCGGTCATCCGTCTCAACAGCAACACCACAAACCGTTGCTTCACCCAATGCAGGTGTAAAACGGCTGCCATTCACTTTGCGCAGGAAGCGGTTGACCGGTTCTTCCTTATCCATACCCAAAACAGAATCATAATCACCACACATGCCCGCATCGGACATATAGGCCGTACCGCCCACCAGAACCTGATGATCAGCAGTCGGAACATGCGTATGGGTGCCAACAACCAAAGAGGCACGGCCATCACAGAAGTGACCCATCGCCTGCTTTTCACTGGTCGCTTCAGCGTGCATATCAATAATGATCGCATCAGCCATAGCGCCCAACGGGCAGTCAGCCAGAATTTTGTCGATAGCGGCAAACGGACAATCCAGCGCATCCATGTAAACGCGGCCCATCACATTCACTACCAGCACATCAGCACCATTCCTGGCATGGTAAAGGTTTGCGCCCTTACCCGGTGTACCTGATGGATAGTTTGCAGGACGCAGCAAGCGGTTCTGACGCTCAATGTAAACAAGCGTATCGCGCTGATCCCAAATGTGGTTGCCAGTAGTAACAACGTCAGCACCGGCATCCAGCACATTTTCAAGAATTTCTTCGGTGATACCAAAGCCTGCTGCGGAGTTTTCGCCGTTCACTACGACAAAATCCAATTGGTTGTCTTCAACGAGTTGAGGCAATTCGTCAGTCGCGGCATTGCGACCTGCGCGCCCAACAAGATCCCCAAGAAACAGCAGCTGCATTTACATACCCTTTCAAACGTACCCCCGAAATACCCGCTCGGCTTTCTATCAGGACACGCACAAAACAAACCGTAGAGCATGACGCGTAACTGCATTTAAACGCGAGACATGCCCTGCCACGTATTCCAGACCTAAGGCTTTATAATGAAAGAATACGCGCACATCATTTGGACCAAAGCAGACCCGCCAGCTCTCGAGCATTTCATGCAAATCGCAGAAGGCCCAGTGCCTGACAAATCACTCTAATCACCAGCTTTCAGAAGCCCACGATCTGTCAGGATTCCATCCAATTGACGATCATGCGGTTCCATCGGAACCTCTTCTACCTCTTGAACTGCAAATGCAACCCCAATCGCAGTGAGATCGGTAAGTTTTTCCAGATCACTCAATGCACGGTCGTAAAAACCTTTGCCATATCCGATCCGGTTGCAATCCCCATCAAAGGCAGAGAGCGGCACCAGCACCACATTGGGGTGCACAACCTCCGCTTCAGGCCCCGGTGCCATACTGCCAAAACCCGCCGGTTCCAACGGCCCGCCCTTATCCAGACGGCGAAACTCAAGATCGTCACCAATGACAACGGGAAGACATAAAGAACAGCCGGTCTTCGCCAATGCATCCATCAGCGGACGTGGATCAACCTCATCACGAATAGGCCAGAACCCGGCAACAACCGATCCCGGTTCCACCCCAAGCTCACCAGCATACCCTACAAGATCAAGCGACCGCTCAATCCGCTCTATAGGCGAAAGAGTTGCCCGCGCAGCAAGTCCGGCTTTCCGCACGTCTCGCTTGGCAAGTTTACAATCCGCATTCTCGGTGTCTTGAGACGTCAACACGCACCTCACTTCTATTGAATGGCGCATTTCCGAAAGGATTGGATCGCTTTTCGGGACACAATACGCATGAACGATGCGCATTATGATGCAGCCTGCGAAAAATCGCAAAGCAAGAGAGCATCACTGAAATGAGAGAGGAAAACAAAAAGATAAGAGCGCGCCACAACAGCCGTTGGAGAGTGTGCAATCCCGGAGAACCTACTATGTAGGTGGGTGCCGTGTCCCCAAGCCCACGAGCGAGGGAAGGAACAGCTCCCAAAGGAATGCGTAAGGCCCCGGGGATATGTGTCTCCTGACGAACCGCGCAGCAACGCAATGGGTGATATAGGCCAGAGCGAATAAAATTACCAGCCCCTCAGATCCAACCTTCGCATTAAATCAAGCGTAACCCACTGTCATAAACAAATATCACCAGCCCATATGCGAGTGCTTTTTTAAGATTACTAACTCGATCACAGAGAACCTTTCATAACGCAGGGTCATGTTCTGCAGCTTCTTCATAGTTTTCGCGTAAATAAAGACACATGAAGAGGAAGTCGGACTTCAAGGCCCCTGGGTTTTATCGAGAGGAAGGAAAGTTGAATGTCAAACAATGCGTTTGCAGGCGTTCAGAAGCTCGGGCAATCCTTAATGCTGCCAATTGCAGTGCTGCCAGTCGCAGCGATCCTCCTGCGCATCGGACAAGCCGATCTTCTTGATCTTCCCTTCGTTGCCTCTGCCGGGAGTGCAATTTTCGCCAATCTGGGCATGCTGTTTGCCGTAGGTATCGCAGTTGGCTTTGCCAAGGAGAACCACGGTGCAGCAGCTCTGGCGGGTTTGGTCGGCTTTCTCATTGCACAACAAGGCGCTGTTGAACTAGCAGGGCTCAGCCAAGAACAAGCTCTCAAGATGGAAGGCCGTATTGCAGTCCCGGTCGGGATCATCATGGGCATCACGGCAGGCCTGCTCTACAACAAATTCCGGGATATCAAACTTCCTGATTACCTAGCCTTCTTCGGAGGGCGCCGCTTTGTACCCATCGTGACCGGTATGGCGGCACTGCTCGTTGCCGCCCTCTTTGGCTATGGCTGGCTTTGGTTTGACAGAGCTCTAATCTCCCTCACAAACACAATCACGCATATGGGTGATGTGGGCTTGTTCCTCTATGGCGCTTTGAACCGGTTACTGATCGTCACAGGCCTTCATCACATCCTGAACAACATCGCCTGGTTCATTCTGGGCGACTATATCACCGCCTCAGGAGATGTTGTCACCGGCGACCTGAACCGCTTTTTCGCGGGAGATCCAACCGCCGGAGCCTACATGGCCGGCTTTTTCCCGGTCATGATGTTTGGGCTGCCCGCCGCATGCCTTGCCATGTACCATTGCTCAAAGCCAGAAAATCGCAAAGTCGTAGGAGGCATACTGCTCTCTATGGCGCTCACGTCATTCCTGACCGGCATCACTGAGCCGATCGAGTTTGCCTTTATGTTCCTGGCTCCTGCACTTTACGTGATCCACGCAATCCTCACGGGCGTCTCGATGGTTGTAATGAACGTGCTGGGCGTGAAGCTGGGTTTTGGTTTTTCAGCAGGTTTGTTTGATTACCTGATCAACTACGGCATCTCCACGAAACCACTCCTGTTAATCCCGGTTGGAGCAGCATTCTTCGCCATCTACTATTTTCTGTTCGTGGCAACCATTAAGCTCTTTGACCTGAAGACCATGGGTCGTGAAACTGAAAAAGTGGATAAAACAGCGGACAACCTATCCGCAACAAACAGCAAAGCGCATGCTTATCTGGAAGCCTTGGGTGGCTCAGCCAATCTTTTGGAAATAGATGCCTGCGCAACCCGGTTGCGCCTGAAAGTGGTAGATAGTGATGCCATAAATGAAGCGGCTTTGAAGCAACTCGGCGTTCACGGAGTCATCAAACCTGCTTCTGGCTCAGTCCAGGTGGTTGTTGGCCCAATAGCGGACCAACTGGCAGGCGAGATAAAAGAAGAAACAAAAAAGTCTTAAGCGGCGCTTTCGTCTTCGCGCAGCTCGCTGTCCATATCAGTGCTCAGCTGCTCAATCTTGTCTGCGCTTTCCAGCAGGCGCGCAACAATTCTGGCTTCTTTCTCACGATGCTCTTGTTCGAGCTCTTCAATGCGGCTCAGATAACGCTGCTCTTGCGCAGCCAGGCGCTCTTCAACAGAAGCCTCAGCTTTCCCGAGTTCTTCGATACGCCCCTCAGCGGCACGCAATTTCCGCTCAACTTCGGCAAGGTGATCCGTCACCATGATGCCCGCCATCACGGTTAAGCGCTGATCGCCAATCTCACCAAAGTTCTCTCTCAGGCTACTGATGCTGTCGTCAAAACGCTGAGCAAGACCGAGAAGCCGTTCTTCCTCACCATCATCACACGCCATGCGAAAGCTGCGATCATTGATTGTAACTGTAATCTGCGCCATTGATCTTAGCTCTCCTGTCCGTCGAGAACAGTACGAATGGATTCCATGGCAGCAACAAGGCGGCGGGAAACATCTTTGTTGACATCTTCAAGTCGCGAACCACGCGCCTCGGCCTGATCAAGCTTTGATGCCAGCTGTGTTCGATCCTCACCAATTCTCTGCAAGTCGTTTTCTAACGCATCAAGGGTCTTGTCACGGGACGTCCTGCGATGAATCGCCCCCTCAAGCTTCGTGATGGAGGCAGTAATACGATCCAGCGCATGATCCAGATCTTGCCCACTATCCATCTTCACCTCTGACATCTACCTGTATCCGTACTCACCAAAACATCAGTTACCATTGGGAGATGGCAACCCGACCTAATCCCGTCTAGGGAAGCGGAAGACAATTATCCATTAGCTGGAGGGAATCGTCGAGCTTTATTCACATCATATCTTAGGAATGTGCGAGAACCATCTCATTTATCAGTGATTACAGAACTTACAAAGGTCTTCGACTCGGAAAATTACCCGACGCAACATTCGTGAACAAAATACAAGCTTCGCCACCATAAAAATCTAATGAACACGCATTTTACGCTAAGCAAATTCACTCATTAAAGAGACCTTGGCAACATAACTTATGTTGACAAATGCTATTCAAATTTCAAAAGCGCTCAACTTACGCAATTAACGGCACCAGAAGAGCTCAGTTTCATTGACTCAACTTTCTGACCTGCTATGTCTCCTTCCGTTATTCGTTCGTGGACAACTGCCAATTCGCATTAGTCTGGGGCAAAGACTATGGCAACTGTCATCGAATTTACACTAGCTATTAGTAAAGAACCGGCTGCCCTGCCGGGTCGACAGCGGGAATAAGATGACCGATCTCGAAAAGCACTCTCGCATGGCGAATGCGATACGCTTTCTTTCAATGGATGCCGTTGAAAAAGCAAAATCTGGCCACCCAGGACTTCCAATGGGTGCAGCTGACATCGCAACGGTCCTGTTTTCCAAGTTTCTGAAGTTTGATCCGAACTCCCCGAAATGGGCAGACCGCGATCGCTTTGTGCTCTCCGCAGGGCACGGATCCATGCTGCTGTATTCCACACTCTATCTGCTGGGATACGAAGACTTCTCCATTGAACAGCTTCAGCAGTTCCGCCAGCTTGGCGCACGGACATGCGGCCACCCGGAATACGGTCATGGCGCAGGCATCGAGACCACCACTGGTCCTCTCGGTCAAGGTCTTGGCAACGCAGTCGGCATGGCAATCGCTGAACGTCTGCAGGAAGAACGTTTCGGCAAAGATCTCGTAAACCACTACACCTACGTTCTCGCAGGTGACGGTTGCTTGATGGAAGGTATCTCTCAGGAATCTATTTCTCTGGCAGGTCACCTCAAGCTGAACAAACTGATCCTCATCTGGGACGACAACGGCATCACCATTGATGGTTCCGTAGATCTGTCAGACAGCACCGATCAGATTGCACGCTTCAAGGCATCTGGCTGGAACACCATCTCAATCGATGGTCATGATCCGGAAGAAATCGAAGCAGCGCTGACCGAAGCTCGCAAGAGCGACAAGCCAACAATGATTGCGGCGAAAACCACAATCGGCTTCGGGTCTCCAAACAAGTCCGGCACCAACAAAGTGCACGGTGCTCCTCTGGGCGCTGAAGAAATTGCAGCAACCCGCGAAGCTCTTGGCTGGTCTGCTGAGCCGTTTGAAGTACCAAGCGACGTTCTCGATGCATGGCGCATCTCAGGTCTGCGTTCCGCAAACGCTCGTAAAGAGTGGGAACAGCGCTTCAACGAAGCAAACCCTGAGCAGCGTGGCGAGTTTGAACGCCGTTGCCGTGGCGACCTGCCATCCGGCTTCGACGCAGCAATCGACGCCTACAAGAAAGAGCTTGCAGACACCCAGCCAAAAATGGCGACCCGTAAGGCGTCCCAGACTGTTCTGAAAGTGATCACAGGTGCTGTGCCTGAAACCATCGGTGGCTCTGCTGACCTGACTGGTTCCAACAACACCAACACCGAACATACACCACCAGTTACTCCGGACGATTTCTCCGGCCGCTTCATTCACTGGGGCATCCGTGAGCACGGCATGGCTGCAGCAATGAACGGTATGGCCCTGCACGGCGGAGTTATCCCCTACTCTGGTGGCTTCCTGATCTTCTCCGATTACTGCCGTCCGTCTCTGCGTCTGGCAGCCCTGATGAAGCAACGCGTCATTCACGTAATGACCCACGACTCCATCGGTTTGGGTGAAGATGGTCCAACACACCAGCCTGTGGAGCACTTCGCTGCTCTACGTTGTATCCCAGATCTGCAGTTCTTCCGCCCAGCGGACATCACTGAGACCCTGGAATGCTGGCAGTTGGCAATGAAAGCCACTGATAATCCAAGCGTTTTGGCTCTGACCCGTCAGAACCTGCCGTCTCTTCGTCCTCACTACGAAAGCGAAAACCTGTGTGCCAAAGGCGCATACATCATCGCTGACTGTGAAGAAGAAGCGACCGTTACTCTGTTCGCAACCGGCTCCGAAGTTGAGATCGCAGTCGACGCGAAAAAAGAGCTCGACGGCAAGGGAATTGCAACCCGTGTGGTCTCCGTCCCGAGCTTCGAACTCTTCGAGCAACAATCTGACGCATATAAGAATGCCATCATTGGTGGTAGTCCGGTGAAGATCGCTGTGGAAGCGGGCGTTCGTATGGGTTGGGATCGCTTTGTCGGTTCTGATGGTGGTTTCGTAGGCATGTCAGGATTTGGTGCCTCCGCCCCTTACCAGGAGCTCTATGAGCATTTCGGGATTACTGCTGATGCAGTGGTCCAAGAGGCAGAAAAGCGCCTTGGCGATAGCGATAACGCCTAAAGCTGACTAAATGAAGCTTCTGGCTCCTCTCAGCCAGAGGCCTCTCAGAAGACGGCCGGCAAGAGCTGGCGAATATATAAAACGAGGGCGTTTTTTAAGGCGCCGTACCGAAAGAGGTTCTTAAATGGCAGTCAAGGTAGCCATCAATGGCTTTGGTCGCATTGGTCGTAATGTTCTCCGTGCAATCATTGAATCCGGTCGTACCGACATTGAAGTTGTAGCAATTAACGACCTCGGCCCGGTTGAAACGAACGCACACCTGCTGCAGTTTGACTCCGTACACGGCAAGTTCCCTGCAAAAGTGACCGTAGACGGCGACACAATCGATTGTGGTCGTGGTCCAATCAAAGTAACCGCTATCCGTGATCCTAAAGAATTGCCTTGGGGTGAAATGGGTATCGACGTTGCGTTGGAGTGCACCGGCATCTTCACCGCAAAAGAAAAAGCTTCCCTGCATCTGGAAGCTGGCGCAAAGCGCGTTCTGGTTTCTGCTCCTGCAGCAGGCGCTGACAAAACAATCGTTTACGGCGTAAACCACGACACCCTGACTTCTGAAGATCTGGTTGTTTCCAACGCATCTTGCACCACCAACTGTCTGTCTCCGGTAGCTTACGTTCTGGACAAACTGGTTGGCATCGAAAAAGGCTTCATGACCACCGTTCACTCTTACACCGGTGATCAGCCTACTCTCGACACAATGCACAAGGATCTGTACCGCGGCCGCGCAGCAGCTCTTTCCATGATCCCAACCTCCACAGGTGCCGCTAAGGCTGTTGGCCTGGTTCTGCCTGAGCTGGCTGGTAAACTGGACGGCGTTGCAATCCGCGTACCTACTCCAAACGTTTCTGTTGTTGACCTGACCTTCATCGCGAAGAAAGAAACTTCCGTAGAAGAAATCAACGCAGCAATCAAAGCAGCGGCTGAAGGCGAACTGAAGGGCGTTCTTGGTTACACCGAAGTGCCAAACGTTTCTTGCGACTTCAACCACGACCCACACTCTTCCATCTTCCACATGGACCAGACCAAGGTCATGGAAGGCACAATGGTTCGTATCCTCACCTGGTACGACAACGAGTGGGGCTTCTCCAACCGCATGGCGGACACCGCTGTTGCGATGGCAAAGCTCATCTAATCAGAAAGGGGCCGCTTTTAAGCGGCCCTTTTTTCTCACATATACCAGTGCGGAGTGATCCAATCCCTGAGCCGCACCATTCAGTGCGATGTCTCCCATAGATTTGATCACGAACTCCGCAAAGTCTTTCTGTAAGTAAGTCGACCAGTATAAGGTCACAGACAGAAATTCCGGAGATTTTTATGTCTTTCAAAACTCTTAGCGATGTCGAGCTTTCCGGCAAACGTGTTCTCGTCCGCGTAGACCTCAACGTCCCGATGAAGGATGGCATCGTTACCGATGCCACACGCATCGAACGCGTCCTGCCAACCATCCGCGAAATCTCCGAGGCTGGCGGCAAAGTCATCCTTCTCGCACACTTTGGCCGTCCAAAAGGCCAGGTCGTTGCAGAGATGAGCCTCGCGCCTGTTGCTGGCCCTGTTGCTGACCTGCTTGGCAAACCAGTTGCTTTCGCGACTGATTGCACCGGTGACGTAGCCAAAGCTGCCGTTGATGCAATGGCTGACGGCGACGTTCTGCTCTTGGAAAACACCCGTTTCTATGCTGGTGAAGAAAAGAACGATCCAGAATTTGCAAAAGCACTGGCTGCAAACGGCGATCTGTATGTAAACGATGCATTCTCAGCAGCACACCGCGCGCACGGTTCCACCGAAGGCATTGCAAAGCTGCTTCCTGCATTCGCAGGCCGTACCATGCAGGCAGAGCTGGAAGCACTCGGTTCCGCACTTTCCACGCCTGAGCGTCCGGTTCTGGCAGTTGTTGGCGGCGCAAAGGTTTCCTCCAAGATCGACCTGCTCGAAAACCTCGTGTCTAAAGTAGACATCCTGGTCATCGGCGGCGGCATGGCGAACACCTTCCTCGCGGCTAAAGGCGTGAACGTTGGCAAATCCCTGTGCGAGCACGATCTGGCTGACACAGCAATCCGCATCATGGCGGCAGCTGAAAAAGCAAACTGCGAAATCGTTCTGCCAACAGATGCTGTTGTTGCATGGGAATTTGCAGCCAACACCAAGAACGAAACTGTTGCTCTCGATGCAATCCCTGCAGACGCAATGATGCTCGATGTTGGCGCAGCGTCCATCGAAGTTGTGAAAGCAAAAATCGACACCGCGAAGACACTCGTTTGGAACGGTCCTCTCGGCGCATTCGAAATCGCACCATTCGACAAGGCAACTGTTGCAGCAGCACAGCATGCAGCAGCACGCACCAAAGAAGGCAAGCTGAAAACTGTTGCTGGTGGCGGTGACACCGTTGCAGCCCTCAACCACGCAAAAGCAAGTGAAGACTTCTCTTACATCTCCACTGCTGGCGGCGCATTCCTTGAGTGGCTGGAAGGCAAAGCACTACCTGGCGTTGTTGCTTTGGAAGCATAAGACAGTTAGTTCTTACATTATTATGGATTGAGGGGCCTTTTTGGTCCCTCTTTTCGTTTTATTCTCGCTTTTGCCTAGAATTTGACACAGCCTCTTGAAAAAGAGATCAAGACGCTGTTTAGAACTTATCCCAATGAATGGGCCAGAGGCTTGACGTAGGTTACACTACCGCCATGATCTCTTTTTACTGGAATTTTATCAGGAGCAACCTCAGTGCATCCGCGTCTGTATCTTGTCACACCGCCAACCTTTGACCTCGACGAATTCGAAGGACAACTCAATCAAGCTTTGGAAGGTGGCGACATTGCGAGCCTGCTGATCTCCATGCCGGACGCAAACGAAAGCGACCTGCAGGCGGCTGCAAAGCGTCTGGTGCCACTGGCACAGGCCAAAGAAGTTGCTGTTCTGATTGAAAACAACACCCAGATCATGGGTCGCTCCGGCGCAGATGGCCTGCACGTTTCCGGTTCTGACAAGGATCTGGAAGAAGCCATGCAGTCCTTCTCGGAAGACCGCATCATCGGGCACGCTGGCATCAAAACACGCCACGAAGCGATGACTGTTGCTTCTATGGGCGTCGATTACATGTTCTTCGGCCTGCTTTCACTCAATCAGGAAGAAGAGCCACATCGTAAATCACTGGACTACGGGCACTGGTGGTCTGAAGTGTTCGAAACGCCATGTGTCATCCTGGCGGGCACCTCAGTTTCCTCAGTTGACACCGCAGCCCAAACTGGCGCTGAATTCGTAGCAGTACGTGAAGCTGTCTGGAATCACCCTGAAGGGCCAAAAGCAGCTGTTGAGCAGGCCAATGCAATCCTCTCAACACACACACTGGCAGAAGCTGAGGACTGATATCTTGAAGTTGTCTGGTTCTATCAAACTCGTAACTGTCGCAGCTGTGACCGGTCTGCTCGGCTTACAGGGCATGGCTGTTGCACAAACAACTCCGAGCGGTGGAACCACACCTCAAGGCGCAAGAACTGTTGATCCGTATAATCCAAACGGATCAATCCTGCTGCCCTCTCCTCTTTCAAAAGCACCATTCATTCCGCAGGTTGCTCCAACGCCGGAGACTATAAAAGGCGATCCGGCCTATGGTGCATTCCAGCGCGGGTGGTATCTGACAGCTCTGGCACTGGCAACCCGTCAGGCAGAAGCTGGCATCACCAGCTCCAAGACACTGCTCGGCGTGCTTTACGAATCCGGCAGAGGTGTCCCTCAGGATCTACCACTGGCCGCAAGCTGGTATGAACTCGCCTCAAATGATGGCGATCCGCAAGCAGCATTGCGCCTCGGCCTGCTCTATCTGGCAGGTGCCGGCACAACAGTTGACAAGGACAAGGCAGCCCAGCAACTGGAAAAAGCTGCTGCTGTCAACATCCCCGAAGCACTCTACAATCTCGCCCTCCTGCATCAGGAAGGCAAAGTCCGTCCGAATGATCCCAAGCAGATCAAAGACCTGCTGGAACGCGCATCAGAGACCGGCGACGCAGATGCCATGCTGGAACTTGGCATCTACCTGAAGGATGGTCCGGAGGAAATCCGCGATCCCCTGCGCGCGGCCTTCTGGATGGGCCGAGCCGCCCGCCGCGGACTGGTCCCTGCGCAGATTTACTACGCAACCCTGCTGTTCAAAGGCGAAGGCCTTGTCCCAAATGAGACTGAAGCGGCAGACTGGTTCGAGCGCGCAGCAACCAAAGGCAACCCAATCGCCATGAACCGCCTCGCCCGCATCTACGCCAATGGCCGTGGGCGACCGGTTGATCTGATTGAAGCCTCTGCCTGGCAGTTCCACGCAGGCCGTCAGGGCATTCTGGACAGTGAGTTGGAAGCGATTTCCAATTCGCTTTCTCTGGAACAGCAAGAGCAAGCCAGCAAACGTGCGGCAGAAATTGGAATAAAAATCGGTGCCTCTCCAGTTCTCCAGCCAACTCGCTAACGCTTAACCGCAATCCTCTTGATGAAAAACCGATGAGTTTTTATGTAAAATTATCTCCAGTCTAAGTATAGAAGGACAGGTAGACTCCAACACACACCACCATCAACTTACCAACACCCAGCTTCGCGCAACGTCAGGCGATTAAAATACTCTGGTACTTTAATCGCAAAAGAAAACCCATGAAGCAAATAAGTATATTCATCAGTCGCTTGGCGCTAGCCTTAGGAATTGGTGTAATTTCATTTCTGACATTTGGTGAAATGGTCAGAACTGGCTTACTTGATATTGGCGCTACCACCGCAATAGCTGGGCTGGGCAAGGTGGCGACTTTCGTTCTCAGCGTCGTCTTTGTTGAACAGATTACCAAGCGCAGAAGCGATAAAAAGCCCTAAGGTTGTCCGCACTAACCTTGTGGATATGCACCGGAATGTAGGTTCACGGTGAGCATCCGCTCTTTTTCCTTGAAAATCGCGCGAAATTATGTTGCACAGACCTCCAGACAGGCTGCGATCCTAGGCCCAGCGCCAATCCGTGCCAGCCTTTGCTAAAGCATATCCCTGACAAGGACCAACTGGACCTCAGATCAGGATACGCATGAAAACAAAAGTTAAGAATGTGGCGCGTCAATCCAAGTGAACGCGACATACTCTGAACTTATCAAACTGATTGGTAGTTCTATGAAACTCAATGGCAACGAAATTAAGCCGGGCCACGTGCTTATGCACCAGGACACACTTTGGGCTGCGGTTAAAGTTCAGCACGTGAAGCCAGGCAAAGGCGGCGCATTCGCTCAGGTCGAAATGAAAAACCTGCTCGACGGTCGCAAACTGAACGAACGCTTCCGCGCAACTGAGTCCGTTGAGCGTGTTCGCCTTGAGCAGAAAGACTTCCAGTTCCTCTATGAAGAAGGCGACATGCTGGTATTCATGGATAACGAAACATATGAGCAGCTCGAACTCCAGAAGGAATTCGTTGGTGAGCGCGCAGCTTTCCTGCAGGACGGCATGACCGTTACTGTTGAACTGCACGAAGAAAAGCCAATCGGCATTTCTCTCCCAACCCATGTCACTCTGGAAATCGTAGAAGCTGACGCAGTTGTAAAAGGCCAGACCCAGTCTTCCTCTTACAAACCAGCAGTTCTGGAAAACGGCGTACGTTGTATGGTGCCTCCATTCATCACCTCTGGTGAGAAGATCATTGTAGACACCGACTCCGTTGAATACGTTCGTCGCGCAGAGAAATAATCTTAAAGCAATAAAGATGAGGCAGCATACGGTTGCCTTATTACCCATTCAGGAACGGTGAATAAAAAATGGCACGTACGGCCCTTCTAAACGTAATGGTTCAGGCTGCGACAAAAGCTGGTCGCTCTCTGGCACGGGACTTCGGCGAAATTGAAAACCTGCAAGTATCCCGCAAGGGCCCAGGTGACTTTGTCTCCCAGGCAGATCACAAAGCAGAAAAAATCGTTCGTGAAGACCTTCAAAAAGCACGCCCGACCTACGGCCTGCTGATGGAAGAATCCGGCGAGATCGAAGGCACAGACGGTCAGCACCGCTGGATCGTTGACCCGCTCGACGGCACAACAAACTTCCTTCATGGTATTCCGATCTTTGGTGTTTCCATCGCTCTGGAACGCGCAGGTCAGATCGTAGCAGCCGTGATCTACAACCCGATCATGGATGAGCTCTACACCGCAGAAAAAGGCGCTGGCGCATTCTGTAATGACCGCCGCCTCCGCGTTGCAGCACGTAAAGACATGACCGACTGCCTGATCGGCACCGGCATTCCATTCATCGGCGTTGGCGACCATGGCCGCGCGCTGAAGGAAATCCGCCACGTGATGGGCGAAGTTGCAGGCATCCGCCGCGCTGGTGCAGCTGCACTGGATCTGGCATGGGTTGCCTCTGGTCGCCTCGATGCATTCTGGGAAAACGGTCTGCATCCTTGGGACATGGCAGCAGGTGTTCTGCTGGTGCGTGAAGCTGGTGGTTTCGTGTCCGATGCCAACGGCAAGGACGATATGTTCGAAACCCGCTCCATCATCGCAGGCAACGAGTTCACACACCTCCAGATGCGTGAACTGCTTGCAAAAGCCAAAGCATAAGCTTTACGGCACCCAAGCCTAAGAATTCCAAAAGGCAGCTTGCTCCGGACCACTCCGGCAAGCTGCCTTTTTTGTTATTCTCTAAAGCATGTTCCCGAAAAGTGGCTCCGGTTTTCAGATAAGAACATACTCTAAAGCCTACATCCGCACCTGAAACTTCTTCGCAAGCACCTTCACAGCTGCATCCTCACTCAAGCCCGCAATCGCTTGAATTTGCGCAGGCTCGTCAAAGAAACACTTCATCACAGCAATAGCGGCTGACTGATCCCAGTGCGCCCTGTCTACCTGTGAAATCTCCTGAGTGAGCCTCTGATAGAACCGGTGCAGAGCAAACTTCGTGCTGTGCTTGGTCAGCGTATCAATGGCATGTCTCTTGATCTCCGCCACAACAGTACTTCGCCGCGCAGACCCACCCTGACCAGTCGTAATATTGTGCTTTCGCGCATATTTCTGCATGGCCTGCTGGTCACCAGCAATCACCTTCTGAAGCTGCTTGCTCTGATAATGGTGCACGCCCCACCTGATCAACCGCGTAGCCACAAAGGCAACAGAGCCCAAAACAAATGCCCCGCCAATCACAGCCCCAACCGGCCCAGCCGCTGCTGCGACACCAGCAGCCGCTACACCACCAGTGGCCGTCGCAACAACACCCGCAACGCCACCTACAGTCAGCGCAGCAAACCCAAGCCCATCAACCGCAGACAAGACTGCCTTACCAATCTTGGTATTTCGCGCTTTGGACTGGTTGTTCGCAATGGTCTTCGTAATCAGCGCCAGCTCCGCGTCCCGCGGTTGCGAAACCTTTCGCGACCCGTCCAGTCCTGAAACTGGTACCTCCTGTCGCTCTGAGAACAAGCGATGCAGTGCCTTGGCTTTTTTGCCGGTCTGGTGGTGTTTGAAAGCTTTGATAGCCGTGACACTGGCATCATAAGCCGACAGACCAACCGCAAGCACACCAACGCCCGCACCAACAGTGCCAGCGGCATAGCCTAACCCTGTCGTGACCAGAGAAATCCCCTCAACATTAGAGGAAAGCGCTCTTTCCGCTATCGCCATGCCATCAGCGACCATGGCAAGTCCCCACACTTCAGCAGAGAAAATATTCACATGCATCTGTTTGTGGTAGTCATCCCGCATGGCCTTCGCCAACTCGGCGTTCTTGCCGTAATTGGCAACAAGCCCGGTCAACGCTTTGTGGGCCCGATCAGCCTCTCGCATCTTCAGCTTAAGCGCACCCTCAAGATGATCCAGGCCGCCTTTCAAATGCGCGCTATCACTGGTGGAACTCTCACCGTAATGCAGCGCCACTTCATTGCGCAAAGTGGTCAGACACTCAGTCTCTCCAGCAGTTCCCTTCTCAGCTTTGACGTAAGCCTCCAAAGCAGCAGTCGCACGCGGCGAGAACTCAGGAAACACCCCACGCAAGGCAACTCCAAGCCCTCTCTGGGAAACCTTGCCTGCTTTGACCGCCTGAGCCAACGTATCCAACAATGTCAGAGGAGAACCACCGCCCTTCTGCACATCCTTGACCATGCGGGACAACGCAGCCACTTCAGCAATGTCCTTTTGCGCCTCAATAAACTGGGACCCTTCAGAGTGAAAAGTATCCAGCGCTGCATCTGCGGCCTTCATGCTGGTGTAAGCAGAGCGTGCAGAGATCAGACTCTGGATCGCCCCCAAAGCATAATAGAAGCTGGTAAACCCAAAGCGGCCATAGGCAACCCCGTCCGTAATCGGGATTTCGCCACGAAAAATCTCCGCACGGCCATTCACAGCACCGTTGATCAGCGGCGTGACATTGTGAGGAAACTTGCCCAGAACATTCCTCACAAGCCCCTCTGTCTGTACGCCCTCAACAGCGGCTCCTCGTGCAGTCACACGGGAGGGATGGTACCCGGCGTCCTTGTCCTGCCCACCCTCAACCTCAGAAAGCTGCTTGGTCCGGACTTCATTCCATTCGCTCTGGCTGGCACGCAGCTGCGACTGCGCCCTGCCACCACCCAACGCCCGATCAAGCGCGGGTTGTCTGTCCTCAATGTGGCGCTGCAAATCTTCAACAACTGGACGCAGAACCCGCACAGTCTGCCGGTTCGGCGTCGCGCCTCGTGCAACCCTTTTGAAGTGATCGACCAGAGTTTGTTTGGTCTCAGCCTGTTCAGGGTCAGAGAACGACACAGCCCCCAACTGCTTATGCAGCTCTGCAGCCCGCTCTTTCGTCAGCAAGCTCGGGTCTTTCGCAAAGGCCTGCAGCTCCTGCAGCATCCGGTTCTCAGCACCTACGCCGGCAACCTTGTCGCCAAACCGGGCCGTCTGGCCCAGATAATCACGCTGAACAGGCTGAAGTTTAAGGCGAGCATCCAGCAGCGCTCGCTCCATGGAGGAGATACCTTGCCCTGCTTCTGACCGTGCATTTTGCCCGGACACGCCAGAAGCAGGAACACGCCGGGGCTGAAAACTTGCCAAAGAAACCCTGCCCTGCTGTTGAGGCGCCCGCCGCTCATGCCCACCAGCAACAGGCACTGCACAAAGCCGGTAAGGCATCCGAGCAGACTGAGTATTGGACCGCGCCCTTTCCGGCCTAACCCCTGTTTGCTCGGAAGCCTGACTAACATTTGAACTGGCCGTGTTGACCTGCGTTGATATTCCGGTATTCCTCATCGTGGCGTCCCTCCCAAACCACTCAGACCAAAATATGCTCTGAGGACCACTGGCTTTCTGCGTCTCCGGCGTTGACCAATGAATGGCGCAGCTGCAATGCCTCACCAATAAAGCTCTTCAAAGCCTCCATCAGGTGTTCAACCGGGTCAGTCATTTGCAAAAGGAGGTGTTGCCGCACAGCGTATCGCTGCTGAGCATCGAGTATCAGGCCACAGGAGTTAAGTTGGCCCACACGAGCCAGCAGAGTTTTCAGTTGAGGCATCTCCAGATCATTTTCTGGAAAGACATCAGCTTCCAGCTGCACCTCATAGCGCCGTTCCTGAAACCGCGCCGAAATCAATGTCGTAAGATGATGCTCATCAGAGTGAAGGGCAACTTGCCCCGCAGTATTCGGCGCTAGAGCAGGCAATTGAAGCCCCGCCGCCAAACCATCAAATAGGTCTTGCAATTCCGTTTCCTGACATCGCTCCAAAATGCTCTCCCAAACAACTGCATGAAGCAAAAGCGAACAGAACAAGCGTAAAGAAGCACCTAAGCACCAAGTGTATCGAAGAGCACAACCAAACGACGAAATTGATATTTTATTTCCCTAAAATTGAAATCATTGAAATAAAATAACCTAAATTCGAAAGCTCTGGATCAGCTTAAACCTCAATCCTGCGTGCAAGCTGATCCAGACGGCCTGCCAGTTAGTTTGGAAACGGCAGTTCTTTGCTGACCTCAAAGACTTTCGCCGTCATGCCTTTTGATTTTAACGAGCTAAGTTCTGCCTGAAACGCTGCCATATGTGGCGTTTGGAAGTGCGGAATAAGAGCATCCATACTCTCCCACATCTCATAGATTCTCAGGATGTTCGGATTGGTCGCATCCAGAGAAGACTTGTAGGAAATACATCCAGCTTCTTCAGCAGTTGCCGCATCCATCTGCTGAACAGCAGCAAGTTTTTGCTGGATCTGATTGTCTTCAAACTCAACTTCGACAGTGACAATAATCATAGCTCTATCCTTCTGTTCCAATTTCTGTGCAGCAGCAAAAACATGACCTGGCACCATGCCAGTCACGATGCTTGCAGCCAGTGCCTGCAATACGGCGCGTCTTTCCATTCTCGATGTCCTCTTCAGCTCCAAAGCTTTGCATGCCCATGTAGGAAGCGTTCTTCCGTAAATTACAAAATGACATTTTTCGTATTTTTGTAATTCTTGACAAAATGACATTTTTTGTCAAGATGCCAATATGGAAAATTTGCGAGAGAAGATTCTGGAAGCCGCCGTGCGGGCCTTCATGCGCTTTGGCGTAAACCGCACCCGCATGCACGACATCGCGTCAGAGGCAGGCGTTGCGCGCCAGACAGTCTATTCAAACTACAAGAATAAAAACGAGATCCTGTGCGCCTCCATCAGGCACTTTTCTAACCAGTCTCTGGCAGCCGTGCAAAAAGAATGGTCCGCTCTGGAAACTCTGGAGGACAAACTAAGCGCCTACTACAAGCACTCCATCATCCCATCCTTCAAGGTCATCACCGCATCTCCTGATGCAAGAGACATGATCGGTGGGTTCAATGCAGAAGGCAAAGCGGCCACACTGGAAGCACAAGCAACCAACATCACCGCCTGTGCCGAAATGCTGGCGCACTATAGCTTTCAGGGACACAGCGCTGAGCAACTCGCAGAATATCTGGTGCTTTCCTCACTTGGAATTCGCGATCACGCGCGGGATGAGACCCAACTTCTCACCCTCCTGAACACCCAAAAGGCAGGCTTAATAGCACTGTTAACCTGAGAAATATTATCCATCAAAATCTAGAGAATTCTCTTGACCTCAAGTCGACTTGAAGTGGCACGGTGCCGCCAACTCCCTATCAGGAAAGGTAAAACCGTGCACACAACAAGTCTTTTGATCAATGCTGCCCTACTTGGCATTGGCGCAACAATTTTCATGGATCTGGTCGCCTGGGTGCGACTTCGGTTTTTCGCTATTCCCGCCCTGGATTACCGGCTGGTTGGCCGTTGGATGCTAAGCATGTTGCGCGGGCGTTTCCAGCATCAGAACATCATGCAGAGCCCTCCACAGCCGTTTGAACGCTCCATCGGCTGGATCGCTCATTACGTCATCGGTGCTGTATTTGCGCTCGTTTTGCTTGCCCTAACCGGACCAAACTGGCTTCAAAATCCAACCATCCTGATGCCGTTCTTAATTGGCCTGCTTTCAGTGGGGTTCCCCTTCTTCTTCATGCAACCAGCATTCGGTTTTGGAGTTGCCGCCTCCAAAACACCAGCCCCAACAATCGCAAGAATAAGAAGTCTCATCGCCCATCTTTCATTTGGGCTGGGCCTATACTTCACCGGGCTTTGCCTCAGCCTGTTGCTGGTAACTGGAGCAACATCTTAGAGCGCGCTCCTGAAAAACGACTCCGATTTTCGGATAAGAATACGCAAAAACAAAGAGTTAGAGATTGTTGCGTGACTACATATGAACGCAACACA
The DNA here is from genome assembly GCF_001623165.1 of Pseudovibrio sp. WM33. NCBI lineage: Bacteria > Pseudomonadati > Pseudomonadota > Alphaproteobacteria > Hyphomicrobiales > Stappiaceae > Pseudovibrio > Pseudovibrio sp. WM33. Next base: position 509,792 of record NZ_LMCK01000090.1, on the reverse strand, counting down.
CTCCAAGACACGAAGAGCAGCAACACCTGCTGCTACTTCTCCTCATCCCGCAACTGGTCAATCACCGCACGAAATTCACTTATGCCCGGCAAGAAGGCAGAGACCTGCTCAGGTGAAAATCGCTCGGCCAGCTTTTGAAACAGCGGCTCCAGCTGCTGCACAGCATCATCACGAAACTGCCGCCCCTCTGGTGTCAGCCACACCCGCTTGGAGCGCCCGTCATCTGGATTGGGGCGCAGTTCCACAAAGCCGTGCTTTTCCAACCCGCTCAGCGTATGCGTCATGGTTGTTTTCGCAACCTGAAACGACCGGGCCAGTTCCAGCGGAGTGGCCCCATCAAATCCGCGGCTCAAATGGCTGGTCACCCCGAAATGCGAAACCAGAAGGCCCTTTGGCAGCCGCGCTTCCAAAAACGCAGAGCCGATCTGGTTTATAATCCCCACCTCAACAAACATAGAAAAGTAGGGCGTCAGATCTTGGGAGGGGGTATCGTCAGACATTCGGTACTCGTGTTTCCAAAGGCCAGCGCGGGCTGGGATCAATTTTGGGACCATACCCCAATCGCGCAAGCATTTGAACAGTCTCACCCGGACCTGCCAGCATTTCGTGCACCGCAGAATAATGCTCTGCCATTTCAGGAAACTCCTGCAGCGCCTGACTAACCGGCTGCATGGAAAGGCCCAATCCAGTAGCTGCCAGTTGCAACCTGATCCAGTCATACCCTGCTTTAATCTGATCGACCCGCGAATTGCCCAGACTGGTGACCACCGCATACGCCTGTGTCGCGTTCATCGCATCCCGGATCATATCCCGTCCCTGCTGAAAGCTTGAGCTGGTCTGATCTGCCTGATCTTCGCGACTCAACATCCCAGCCAGCATCAGGCTCTCCAAAAACGGACCACTCAGCGCAATGCCATCCGGGTTCGCTTCAATCTCGGCTTTACCAAACCGCATCAGATCAACGCTTTCCATCATCACACGTTGCGTTGTCAGTTCAACATCCATCGCGTCCCACGTCAGCTTCCGCAAGGCCGCAACCTCCGCCTTGTCGCTTTTGATCGTCGCATAGTCAGCCAAAACCGCCTGCGCTTTTGCTGAAACAGACATATCCTTATAAGCGTTACGGTTGGTATGCCGCTCAAAAACATGCGCAAACAGCGGATCAGGTGTGCCCCCCTTCGCAAAGTAAGCTGTTGCAACGGGCCCATCTTCTCCCAGTGGAAACAGCTCCATCTGCAAATCGTACCCATCTTCCGCAGCAGCCATGCGCAACAATTCCAGAAAACAACCCATGCCAACGGTCAGCTGGCGGTCAAACGGATCAGTCTCTGGCAGGTTCAATCTCTTGTCACGGTAAATGGCCAGCATGTTGCTTCCGCGCAGCTCAGCCACCCACGGCTGACGGTTATGAGGGTTAGGCGCAAGCAAAGCGTAGGACAACGCCTTCATCCGTGGCTCAGTGTAAGCGCCCGCAGTCTCCCAGGGAGCCAGCGCCCGCGTTGGACGACGGGTCGCCAGAAATACACCAGCCGAGGCAGTCGCTGCCACAACCACACCACCACCCATAAGGCCAATCATCTTGCGTCTGGAAAGCTTCATCGTTCAACTCCATTTAGTGCGATATCGAACTATAAGCATAACACCACATATAAAACAAGTGCGATATCGAACTATTTTCATTGAACCAATTTTCAACACCCATCAACTTGCCCACTTCCCACAGCTCCAAAGCCAACAAATTGAGGCTGTGGGTTTGCTCCTCATTCGTTTTCTTAAAGTAGATTGGACCACCAATGACCGCGACACAGACAAGCATTTGGAACGGGACGACCATGCAAAACACCCATCCAACTCTTCCGGAAGGGACACGCGTTTACGCGACGGGAGACATTCACGGCAGGCTCGACCTGCTGGAAGTCATGGGCAAAGCCATTGAGAGCGACCTGAAAAACCGCCCGATCACGGACCCGGTCTCCATCTTTCTTGGCGATTACATCGACCGCGGCCCGGACAGTCAGGGCGTCATCGATTTCCTTGTCGATCACCACCACCGCACCCCGCGCCAGATCTGTCTGAAAGGCAATCACGAAGCCTCGCTTCTGGAGTTTCTGCAAGACGCAGGCACGCTCTACCATTGGGAGGATCTGGGCGGCACAGAAACCCTGCTCTCCTACGGCCTTTCCATTCACGATCTCATGGGCTCAGCAGGCGCAGAAAGCGTGCAGACCATCTTCAAGGAAAACCTCTCCAAGCTGCACGAAACTTTCTTCGAATCTCTGCCACTCCACTACCAATGCGGAGACTACCTGTTCGTCCACGCAGGCATCCGCCCAGACGTACCGCTGGAAGAACAACGCGCTGAGGAGCTCATGTGGATCCGCGGCCCTTTCCTCGACTCTCAGGAGGACTTCGGCGTCTTCGTCGTCCACGGCCACACCCCGGTCGAACACATAGACCGCCGCTCCAACCGGCTCGACGTAGACACCGAAGCCTACGCCTCAGGCCGCCTCACCTGCGCCGTGCTGGAAGGCACGGACATGAAGTTCATCACCGCCACCACCGACGGCTGGGACCTATTCGACTTCATCCCCACCCACAAGTAGTCCCCAAGCACAGCAAAGCACTGGCCTACGGAAGGATGACAGTTCCGCAGACCAGCAGGACACTCATTGAGGGCCGCGCAAGGGTGTATATGCGTATCGCCGAAAAGTGACATCCGGTTTTCGGATAAAGATACGCAAAAGCAGTTCAACGAACAGGTGAACAGCTTTTGCAACCCGTCCTTCAGGTGCCGATCACAGTGATCGGATCAGGAAGGCACTGTCAGGTTTATTGGCTGCGGATGAGCGACACCGCTCCCGGCGAATCCCCGCAAAGCACCCGCTGGCTTCGTGTGGAGATGCGCTTTGGATAGTGTTCCGCAAGCCTGTTCTAAAGCCTCCAGGCACTCTCGAAAGGCATAATGCAAAGTGAGCAAAGCATCCCGCCCACTCGGTTCCTGCATCCTCTCACACAGCACAAGCTGCTGAATATACGCAAGGTTCTGCAAGTCCGAGACAGCAATGGCTACTTCGTCAATTTCATTCTGAAGAGTATTTGTGGCGCTACACGCGCATGCGGAGTCGGTCATATTCAAAGCCTCGTTGTTGGCTATTGAAGGACCGCAAGACAAACGAGCTTTCGACGGCCCGCTGGCGAGCGGGAGATTCGAAACCTGACAACGACAGGCGAGTTTATTCCCTCCCGAAGGAGGTGTTGTATTCACCGCCCTCCCGCTCATAGCAAAGGCTTCGCGCGCTTAGATAAAAGCACAAAAATCCGCCAATTACGGGAGCGTATACCGCACTGAGAGGTTTCAAAGCCTCACAAATGAATGTGGAATGAATCACGCACCTTGCCAAACTGCAACTTCTAGCAAGTGTGCGTAACGAGAGGATTGTCATCCCCCTGCATCACCACTAACCCACCGCCGTCATCCCGCACAAACGAAGTGCGACGCGGGAACCAGAGCCCCACGCGCAAACCTCACAATACGGCTCTGGATACCGAAACAGCGCTACGCTTGTCCGGCATGACGATAGGGACATAGCTCTCAGGCTACAACAACAGACATTGCCTCGCTAACAAACTGCCGACTGTCAACAACGCCCCCCACGGTGTCATCAACTCATTGCAGTAATTTTGTCTCTCATTCTTGCATTTAGGATGACGATTATCTTTCTCATGAGGGCTGATATGGCGACAATGGGCTTCTTGCCATTTGCAGTAAGACGTTGATAGAAATCACGAAGTAGCCCGCTAAGGCGAGAGGCACATAAGGCGGCCATGAACAGGTTCTTGCGTACTTCTGGCCGTCCACCACGCATCTTCCGATATCCTCGCAATGTACCGCTGTCATTGGATGCGGCGCAAGTCCTGCCAGAGAAGCAGCCTGTCGGCGTGTGAGGGATCCCAGTTCCGGCATGGTTGCCAATAAAGCAATGGCCGTGCGCGGTCCGACACCGGGTAAGGATTGATACACCACCATTCGCTCAGACAGATCCGTATTGTTCTGAATAAGGCTCTCGATCAGCTGGTCGAGCCGTTCAAGCTGGCGCCTGATGCAGGCCAGGACAATCTTGCAGGAGTGTTTGACACTGGCACATCCGGGAGCCTGAACCCTGTTCTTTTCCGCCACCTGAATATCCATCAGATCCTGACGACGGGCCACCAGTGCAGCAAGATCACTTTGATGTTTATCACTCAACTCATAAAGAGGTAGGCCCCGCCAACGGTCAGCTCCATAGGCAGCAAGTGCCTTAGCATCGATACCATCGGTTTTGCCAAGGCGGACGAAAGACCTTGCGAAGGCTTTGACTTTCAGCGTGTCAGCACGGTGGCATGCAATCTGCGCTGCACATAACTCACTGACCAACAGGGCCTCATAGCCACCGGTGGGCTCTAGCACCACCAATGTATCTGGCCTCAATTGTGCCAACAGTTGACGAATGGAGCGAGAGGCATTGGCAATCACCTGGACTGTCTGTTTGCCATGCTCACACAATGCCAGCGTATCTTTTGAAACATCAATGCCGATAACACAGGAAGGAATGGTTTTAAGAAAGGTCATAGGAGTGATACCCTGATCGTGCTTCGGATTGTTTGCGGGCGTGCAAGCAGCGGCCCAATCAACTCTCCAAGCGGGAAAAGGAAGCGGCAGAGAGCCTTGATGACAGCGGGTGAAAGCCCGATCCCGGCTCGGACGCCTGCCACTGGTCTCCCGGAATTGCGGTTCGGGAGACCAACTCCACCCTAACACACACACCCACTAACAATCCCGGGCGAAGCATAGCGAAGATCCGGGATCTATATTCACACCAGTCACGACCTTTACGATCTACTTTGGGTATCATTCTAAAACTTCGCGAGTGCAGCTTAAATTTGCTCATTCGCTCCCATGTTAAGCAATGCGTTCTCCAATGGGTACGGAACTTTTCCGTACCCATTCTTCTTCCTCCTGGCCCAGTCAAAGAGAGAGCAAACAGACGAATAAACAGACGCGATCTCTTCAACGTCAGACAACAAAGAGTACCCCCAATCATCAGTTTGCATCATCATGCTTGAAGCACGTGTATGCATTGATTGAATGCTGCTGAAGATTTGCACTGCTTTTGCTTGTTCTACGCTGTAAAAAACGACCGCTTGTGCCAACTTATCGGCACTGTCTCTCGGAAAATCAGGCACTCTAAAATTAGCTTCTCTGATTAGCTCATGGCTTACCAAACATGATAAAGTCGGCTCTCTCTGATCATGAGCAAGCACCCAAAGATCTTGATAGGCATTAAATAACGCTTCCAAATATAAGCAAATATCAGAAAGATAAAACGAAGACATTGAGCGCTTCGCCTCTGCCTCTCGTTTAGATCGAACCCGTTCAAGAAACAAAGCGATGAGAGCAGCGGCAACAGCACCAAAGGCCGCAAAAATCGTCCCAAAGGCAGAGACATAATCTACCCATGGGTAGTTTTTGAAGGTTACATGCAATGCATAGCCATCAAGGAGTTGCAAATACACAATCCCTACAATGATCATCATCCAAAATATGTAACCAGATGCGATTGCAAATATGACCCAGGCTAATAAGCGCATTGAAAATCCATCAAAATAGTAACTAACCGAGTTTTACAGGATGTTTCTGCGTAACAACTACCCTGTGCTCCAACAAAATGCACAACTCCCCCACCATGACCACATCCCGTCCAAAACACGGCAGCACGCGCACAAAAATGCGACTTATTTAAAAACTTACGCTTTTCTTGCCCAATCGCAGCGATTTGCGGTTTCCTATTAACCGGAAATCGCGTTATCTAAAGACATCATTAACTTTAAAGCGGGTTCTGCTTGATTGGTCTGACCAGACAAAGAGAAGCCGCTTTGCTTTAGATGTACGCAGGATAATGGCACGCGACTACGATCCCTACAGTCTGTCGAGCCCACAGGTTTACCTGTGGCGCATGATTATTTTTCTGGTCCTGGCAGGCTTCATCGCCTTTGTCCTGATCGGGCAAATCACAGCAGCCTTCATGGCAAACCCCGCATTGAACGGCCTGATCGTAGGCGTCGCAGCACTGGGTATACTTCTGTCTTTCAGGCAGGTCCTGCGAATTTTCCCGGAAGTATCATGGGTTAACGGCTTCCGCCTCGGCGATCCACGCCTTGAGGTCCGCCGTCCGCCTATCCTTCTGGCGCCAATGGCAACTCTGCTTGGCAACAAAGCAGGCGATATGACCATCTCGCCAACCACCATGCGCTCCATGCTCGATTCCATCGGCATGCGCCTGGATGAATCCCGCGAGATTTCACGCTACCTCACCCGCTTGCTCATCTTCCTCGGTCTGGTCGGTACCTTCTGGGGTCTGATGCAAACCGTGAGCGCCGTGGCAACCACCGTCAGCACGCTGAACGCGGCAGGCGGCGACGCAAACGTGCTGTTTGAAGATCTGGTCTCCGGCATCACCGCACAGATGACCGGCCTCGGCATCGCATTCTCCTCCTCCTTGCTTGGTCTGACCGGTTCCCTTGTTCTGGGCTTCCTCGACCTGCAGGCAGGACAGGCCCAAAACCGCTTCTATCAGGAGCTGGAAGACTGGCTCTCCACCCTAACGGATATCGATCCGGACGAACTGGGCAACGGCACATCTGCCGATATGGCTGCGGACCTGCGCATCACGCTCGACAAGCTGCGCAAGTCCATGGAAACAAAAGGCGCTGAGCCGGATGACAATTCCAACGCCGCCATGAGCAAACTGGCAGAAGGCATTCAGGGCCTTGTCCAGCACGTGCGCTCCGAGCAGAAGATGATGCGCGAATGGGCCGAGGCCCAGTCCATGCAACAGCGCCGGATTGAACGCTTCCTGAAAACGCTCACCGCAGAGGTAGAGCGGGAGAAGGAATAAAGCATGGCTGGTGTACGCACACGCAGGTCTCAAAACAGCTCAGAGGATTACTGGCCAGGTTTCGTGGACGCCATGTCCGCGCTCCTGCTGGTGTTCATCTTCCTGCTCTCCATTTTCATGATTGCGCAGTTCTTCCTCAGCCAACAGCTGTCTGGCCGGGATAAGGTTCTCAACCGCCTCAACCACCAAATCGCAGAGCTCACAGAGCTGCTGGCGCTGGAAAAGGCGAGTGTTGGAGATCTGGAATCCACCATCTCCTCCCTGCAATTGGGGCTGGATCAGACCGCAAGTGAACGGGATCGTCTTCAGGGCCTGCTCAACGAACGCTCCGGCCAGATTGACGAGGCAGGTGGCGCACTGGCCTCCCTGCGCGCAAAGCTGGAAGGCGAACAGCAGATCAGCGATAAGGCTCTGGCACAGGTAGAGCTGCTCAACCAGCAGATCAGCGCCCTGCGCCGCCAGATCGCCGTGCTGGAAGACGCACTGGACGCATCAGAAACACGTGACAGAGAAAGCCAGACCCGCATTGCGGACCTTGGCAAGCGGCTCAACGTGGCCCTCGCCCAGCGCGTGCAGGAACTCTCACGTTACCGCTCAGACTTCTTTGGCCGCCTGCGCGAAATCCTCGCCCAGCGTTCTGATATTGAAGTTGTTGGCGACCGCTTTGTGTTCCAGTCCGAGGTGCTGTTCTCCTCCGGTGATGACGAGGTCAACCCGCAAGGCAAAAACCAGCTGGATATCCTCGCAAGCGCCATTTTGGAACTTGAGGGACAAATCCCCGCCGAGATCAACTGGGTCCTGCGCGTGGATGGCCACACAGATGCCCGCCCACTCTCCGGCACCGGTCGCTTGCGTGACAACTGGGAACTCTCAGCCGCCCGTGCAATCTCGGTGGTCAAATACCTCATTGCCAGAGGCGTAGAACCAGACCGCCTGGTCGCCGCCGGCTTCGGCGAGTTCCAACCCCTCGAAGAGGGAACCACCAATGAGGCCAACGCCAAAAACCGCCGCATCGAGCTAAAACTCACACAGCGGTAAAGGGCGATACAGACAGATCAAAAAACAGGCGCTTGAGCATCCCTCAAGCGCCTGTTTTCTCTCTGGATACCGGATCTCCGCTACGTCCGGCATGACGGCAGTGGGACTTCAACCAGCAAAACTATAATTTTCTCAAGAGCGAAGCATCAAAGAGACGTCATCCCGGCCAAG
>NZ_LMCK01000090.1:480033-501638 GCF_001623165.1 Pseudovibrio sp. WM33 | reverse complement strand
CGTATCAGAAGGCTCTCCAGTTTTCCTGAGCCAGTCCAAGGTTGGATGGCCGTGGATGTTTTCCACCTACGTTTTCCTCTGCTGGAACTCCTGATCCGTTTGTTACTGCATTTTCTGTAGTGCGTGTTGATATTCAGTCACCAGTATTCCGCACTATTGCTTTTTCATTAATGAATTGCCTGTTTATTCAGGTAGCCAAAGGAATTATTTAATGATGCATTTATGCTATTGACGTCGCCTTAGTATTAGCACAACAGAGTATCTTTAGTGTTCGCCAAGACATTCACCTATCAAGTGATAGGTGGGCGGATGACTTTTCCTTTTTCGTTGATGACTTGGACGCTGGCCCATTGTTCTACGGAGAATAAGGCTTTCCATTTTTCTTCTATGCGTGCACGGTTTACGTTTGCTTGCGAGAAGTTTGCGTTGGTGAGGTCGGCGTCGTCGAAGACACTGTCCGTTAACAGACAATAGCTCAGGTCAGGGCCGTGTGTGCTTGATTTTCCAATCAGACCACCACTGCTCTTCATGCCCCGGAAATAAGCTCCGGTTAGATCCAGCTGAATGCTTCTGTCTTTCTTTCTGAGCAACTTTCTCAGCTCTGATACCTTTTGGACTGATGCAATCAACTCGCCGCGGGCACGAGCATGTTCTTTGCCCGCCATCAAGTTTGAGCGTTGTGCAGAGCTCGTGCTGCGAATGTGAGCGGCCAGAAGTTGCAGGACATCCTGAAAGTGTTCGTTTGGATTAGACTTTGCGATTTCTGAGAGGATTACAACACCGGCTTCACGCAAAGCACCATTCCCGGATTCAAGGAGTTCGGCAGCTTTGGTGAACTGCCCCAAAACGTAGTTTCGTCGTGTTGCCTTAACTGCTGCGAAAGCTGAACTGGCGATATATGCGAGCAATAAAAACGCTGGAATTGCAACAAAAACAGTGAAGAGTGCACTCAGACCAGCTGCAACATTGTAAAATACCGATGTTTGCTCAATTGGCGTGTAAGGGACGCCTTTGGGGACGGGTAACTGACTTCTAAACGTTTCAATCTTACCACCCGCAAGTACGACAAGGTTACGCACCATGGAATACTCATCGGGAATGAGATTGAGATAGTCGCAAATCAAATAGGCTGGAATTGTCAGAAACCCGAGGGTTACCAGTATCACAGCAATACGGAAACTATGCTTCATTGGAAAAATGCCTGTCTCAAAGATTCAAATTCCTACCAGTGACACGCCTTGCGAAGAGGCGGCAGCATGTCCTGAAGGTTTGCCAAGTCGAATAAGTAGGCACGAGAGCCATCATCTGACACAACATCAAGCTGCACCCGATCTACGTTGGCCCAACGATTAATGTGTGCGATGCTGGTCAATCCACGTGGGCTGATAAGAATGCGTTTGCTTTCCGCGCTCTGCCAGACATCGTTGTCGATACGCTGATCACGCAGCATAACGCGGATTGGAACCCGGCGTTTAACGTGTGGCTCATTGAGCACCAAGGCAACTGTTGTGATGTCTTCAACACAGGATAACAGCAAGATTGCAGGCTTTTCCTCGATACCAGCATCAACAGACTGCACAGCTTTCATGCTGAGGTAGACATTGGTTTCACCTGGTTGAATGACCGGTTGCTGTGCTTGTTCAGTTTGCAGTGCCTGTGCCTTCTCAGGGATTGTCCCATCACGTTGCTCCAGTGGTTGAGCAGGCATGCTCTCTTCCTGGATCTCATCCCATCTGAATATCGCGGGATGTCCGACTGCACCAAAGCGAAACTGCCAGGTTAAATCCCCTGATGATCGTATTCGCTCCATCGTTTTCGCCTGTCGCTCCAAGCGGCCTGCAGGTGCATTTACATTCTCAACGAATTCTGGATTGGGTTCTCCTGCAGATAAGACCTCAAGAGGGGTCTTAAGCAACTGGTCAAAGCACGACAAACGGTTAACTCGGCCAATGGTAAGAGTGCATTTTTCAACCACCTGTTTTTCCAAAGTGATCGTTTCTGCATAAGAGGTCGATGATAGAGAAATACTGGTAGGAGCCGCTATCAGGCCGGCCAGCGCTGCTGCAAAAATCGTGTGAGCAAACCTGCTAGTTCTCATGGTCGAATTCCATCGTTGGACAATTGAATTTGCTGAGTTTGTTGGCAAGGGTACGTTTTGGTATTTGTAGGAAATCCGCCATTTTGCTCCGATCCCCTTTGAACTGGAAATACGCGCTCCGTATCAAATCTAGCTCGAAGTTTGAGACAACCGTCCGAAGTCCTTTTTCTGCCAGTAACAGATCATCGTATTCGTTCTCACCTGCAACAGAATTGCTCTGAGCTCCGGACACAGCAGCAGTATCGAGTTGCTCATTCATGGCTTGTTTGAGAATACTTCCTGAAATTTCGTCAGTGTCATAAGCGAGAAAGACGGCCTTGATCATGCAGTTCTGCAGCTCACGGACATTGCCTTTCAGCTCTGCTGTTTCCAGCAGGGAGACGGCTTCTTCACTCAGTGCTTTGGAGGTGTCTGCGTTACTAACAGCAATCTCCTGCAGGAAGTGGCGTGCGAGATGAACTCTATCGCCTTCGCGGCTGCGCAATGGTGGTACGTCTATGGTGAGCTGCGTGATACGGTAGAAAAGATCGGCCCGGAACTTTCCGTTCTCAATCGCTTTTTTCAGGTCAACATGGGTGGCACAGATGAGGCGGAAATCGACAGGCTCGTCTTTACTTCCTCCCAGCGGTCGAAGCTTTTTCTCCTGAAGAATACGAAGCAGTTTGACCTGAAGATCAATCGAGAGATCACCAATCTCATCAAGGAACAATGTCCCGCCAGAAGCTCTTTTTACAAGACCGTCTCTGTTTTCAGTTGCCCCGGTGAAAGCACCCTTTTTATAGCCAAACAACTCGCTCTCAATAAGGTTCTCTGGCAGAGCTGCAATATTTTCTGCAATGAAAGGTCCATCAGAAAATTGTGAGAGCCGGTGTAAGGATCGCGCAACGACTTCTTTGCCCGTCCCTGTCTCCCCTTGCACCAAAACCGCGTACTTGTTTTGCGCGTATTGGGCGATTTTCTCTCTGACCTGAACAATCTGCGGCGAGCGTCCCACAAGATTGTCTGAGAGCATGGAGTCGACCTGCCCTTTTTGGTGCTTCGACTTTTCAACCTGCGTTTCCTCAGTTTTCTGTAGGTTCTCCAAAGAGATAAGCAAAGGGGACAGGTGGAAATAAGAGCGCCACAACACATGCAGTGTGTGGTGCTCCTCCTGAAGTCTTGGAGTACTACCCGCTGAAGCGCGCAGGAAAACGTAGACTTGATTGTATGTGTTATGACCTTCTGACGTTTCCAGCAGTATCCGATGGGCAACGAGAGAGCCATGACGACAGAACAGAGCTGTACTCAGATCTTGTGTCTTCGCAGAAGATGGCGTCTTCCCAAAATAGAATGGCTCAGTCTGCAAGACATCCAGCTCACGGAAGCGCTCGGTGCCGACTTCATTGTCAAGCTGTGGAAGGCGGGCTACCGGTAGCCCGCCATCACATGCAAAAGGTATCAACTTACGACCAGTAATATCTGGCAAGTAAACAGCGATAGCTTGTGCTCTGGTTGACGCCAACACAGTCTTCAACATCATGGCGCGCAGTTCATTTTCTGACCTGCACGTCATCAATGTCATCAGAGCGTCTGTTGTAGAAGATGCCTCCATATCAATACTAATGCGCCTCTTCCAAAGCGAGGTCTTCGGCTGGTTCCTCGTCAGCATCTGCCTCATAGGCTGCCGCGAAAGTGAAGCCGTCCTCACCTTCCGGGCTGTCAATGGTAATTGCGGAAATCTGCTCACCGCGATGGCCAGCTTCTAACAGCTCAATAGACAACGTTGGCAATAGCTGGCGTTGAATAACCTGATCAACAAGCCGGGCACCATTAGAGGCCACTCGGCACATTTGCGTTACACGCTCATAGGCCTCTTCACTAATGGAAAGCGCAACTTTCTGCGTGTCCTTCAAGAGCTGAATAAGATCAGCAAGACGCATTTGCACAATGTCTGCCAGTACTTCTTCAGATAGTGGCAGGTAAACCAATGGTTCCATCCGCGCGAGGAGTGCGGGTTTAAAGTGCTGCGCAAAGAGCGGTGTGAGAGATTTCAGCATCGAGCCATGGCTTGGAACCTGACCATCTTCGGCACTGGCAACCCAGTTCTCAATCTGGTCTGAACCAAGATTACTGGTCAGGAAAAACACCACGTTGCGGCAATCGATGAGGCGCCCTTCCCCATCAGCAAGCTCTCCCTTATCAAACGCCTGATAAAACAGGTTAAGCACGTTCGGGTCGGCTTTTTCAACTTCATCAAGCAGCACGACAGAGTAAGGCTTCTTGCGAATGGCCTCTGTAAGCACACCACCCTCTCCATAACCGACGTAACCGGGAGGCGAGCCGATCAACCGGGAAACCGTGTGACGCTCCTGATACTCAGACATGTTGATGGTGGTAATGAACTCTTCGCCGCCGAACAATCGGCGCGAAACCTCAAGGGCTGTCTCTGTCTTTCCTACCCCAGAAGGTCCAGCGAGGAAAAACACACCAAGCGGTTGGCCTTTCTTGTGCAGATCAAGCCGCGATGCGCGCAAGCGTGCTTCAATGGCATCAATGGCGTGGTCCTGACCTTTGATGGCTTTCTTCATGGTTTCAGCGAGTGTCAGGAGACGGTGGTAATCATCCTGCACCATGGAATTGATCGGAATACCTGTCCAATCGCTTATGATAGCAGCAATCTCTGAGGGTCCAACTTCTACCGAAATGAGCGGCTCGGCCCCTGCTTCCGCTATGAGCGCATTTTTGTGACTGGCAAGGTTTGTGCGCACTTGCTCCAAGGCATCTTCGTCGAGTGTTTCTGGCAGTTTCTGGAACAGATCTTCACGAGCTGAAATAAAGTTTTCAGCTAAGGAAACCTGAGCATCAAGACGCTGTGAAAGCTCAGCTTTACGCGCTTCAAGCTCATTTAACTGGTCTGCGATAGCGTGGAGACGCTCTAGTTGCTCAGGCTCCAATGGACCTGTGTGCTGATCGCGTTCCAAGCCCTCTCTTTCCCAACTCAACGTTTGAAGGCTCTGCTCAACATCTTGCAGTTCAACTGGGGGCGTATTTGCCCCGGCTCGAACGCGAGCACAGGCCGTATCCAGCACATCAATCGCTTTATCTGGAAGCTGACGGCCAGTGATGTAACGTGCGGCCAGACGAACAGAAGCACCAATCGCTTCTTCGGTGATGTAGACACCATGCGCGTCTTCGTAGGCTTTTTTAAGCCCGCGCATGATGATGATTGCCTCATCAATAGTCGGTTCATCCAACTTCACCAATTGGAAGCGACGGGTCAGGGCCGGGTCTTTCTCGAAGTACTTTTTGTATTCAGACCACGTTGTTGCGGCAATTGTTTTCAGCTCGCCTCGGGCCAGCGCAGGCTTCAAAAGGTTCGCAGCATCGGAACCACCTTGATCACCACCAGCTCCGATGAGAGTGTGTGCTTCATCAATAAACAAGATGATTGGCTCAGGACTGGAGCGAACTTCATCAATGACGCCTTTCAAGCGCTTTTCAAACTCACCCTTCATAGAGGCACCAGCTTGTAGTGCTCCGATATCCAACCCCCAAAGGGAGACATTGGCGAAATCTGCTGGCACATCACCATTTGCAATGCGTAGGGCAAGACCTTCTGCTAGCGCGGTTTTACCTACACCAGCTTCGCCAACACAAATTGGGTTGTTCTTACGACGACGGCACAAAATCTCGATGATCTGACGGATTTCATTGTCCCGGCAGAAGATCGGATCAATTTGTCCATCTTTCGCCAGCTGAGTGAAGTTCGTACCGTACTTTTGCAGAAAGCCGTCAGCCCCCTCTCCGGCGCCTGATGTTGCTCCCGGCCCGGCACGGTGATCTTTTTCGAAAGACCCAGCCGTCAACGCTTCGAAATCACGCAGCAAAACGTCGGGAGAGACCCGCTCCAGCAGTGGGTAGTAGTCCATCTGCATATAGCGGCCACGTTCATTGAGCAGGGCAATGAGAACAGCACCCGAGCGGACAGTTTTCTCACTTTGTTCCACGGATGCGATCAACCATGCATCTTGCAAAAGGTCTTGAAGCAACGGTGAAAACGTCGGTGTGCGATCAGCTTCAACTCGGCGATATCTGTTGAACGTCGCGCGAAGAGCCTCGTTCAACTTGTCTGCATCCACATTCTGGCTTTGTACGAGTAACCTAATGTCTACTGCAGGTTGTGAAACAAGAGAAATGAGGAAATGCTCAATTGTCACTTCCTGATGTGAGTTCGAAACACACAGGCTGGCGGCTTCTTCTATTGCCTGACGACAGCAAGGGTTGAGACGCTCAATCAGCGCCTTGATTTCCAGTCGAGCCATACTCGATCTCCAAAAAATTAAAGCATTTCACGCAGCTGAGTGACGACCCCGTCGGTGTATTGGTCTATCTGCCAATAAAACCCCGCGTAGGTCAGTGCGCATAAAATTAAAAGGCTAATCCAAACAAGAGAAACAGGCGTATGCCAATGAACGACATGCGCTTTCTCAATCACTTTGCTCTCTGATTGACCAAGTTCGAAATTCCCCTCACCCCGCTCCTGCCGGATGACGTGGTGAACATCACGCATGATTTCTTCGAGCTGCAGCTTGCCATTGTGCATTACTCGATACTTGCCTTCGAAACCAAGCCCGAGCAGCAGATACAGGAACTCAATCAACTCAATGTAGCGAACAGGATCCCGCATCAAACGGCTGAGAACGATAAAGAATTTCTCTCCACCCCAGGTTTCGCTATGAAACAGCGCCAACAAGCTTCGTTCAGACCAGTCTGAGTTCTGCCCCCAGGGAGAGCACATCACGGCTTCATCAATTGCAGAACACAGGCAATAGCGGTGTGCCAAAATGGTGGCACGATCAAATCCTTCGCGCTGGAGCTCTAGCTCAAGAGATTCAATCTCAGCCCGAACATCTTTGTGCAGGTAATCTAACTTGTTGTTTTCAGAGACTTCCGGAATGCGTGAGATCAAGGCAAGTAATGACTGGCTTGCATCAATGATCTTATTGATGCTGTGCCCGCGCATGGGGAAACTGATGTGTTGCACCGGCCTTGGAGAAACATCCTTCAAATTCTGAGGTACTGTTTCGGCGCTTGCAATTGGCGCCTCTTCAACAACTTCAGGATCACCAGAGTCAAACAGGTTTGCGACTTCACTCATTATGTTGTCCTTTCATTGCGAATAGCCCAGAATTGCAGCTGCAAATCAGCGAATTCACCCGCAATATGGAAGGCAAAACCACTCGCGTTCTCAATGTATTGCCAACCTGCAGAGTTGGCATCCAACTGGAAGTACGAGAACCCTGCATGGTAAGGCAGCTGTCGCGGTGGAGAAGGAAGTCTCTGAAGTACGACACCTGGCAAATGCAGATGGATCAACTCGCGAATTCGCTCAATGGAAGAAACTTTGGTTTGCGCCGGGAATGACTTTGCAAGCTCTTCCAGCTCCATACTGGCTTTCACGGCAACAACAAAAATTGCTGAGTTTAGAAGCGAACGATCACTAAGCGGAGACGTGATGATGCCGTACTTCTGCTTGTTCAACGGCAGCGCGATAGCATTGGCTTCAAAGATGGTCGATAGCGATTGGCGTAAAGAGCTGATCACAGGATCGAAACAAACCTGCGGTTCTTCATGATGATAGGCAGGCCACGTTGTTGGCATGCGTTGCTCATGCGTGAACGTTGCCAGCTCTCCAGCGGCACCGGAGAACATCTTGTAAAGCTCTTTTGGATGCACTCCTTTGAGGGAGGACATGTGCCGAAATTCTGGCCATAAACGGTTGATCGTTTGCAACATCAGGAAGTCGGAAACATCTGAAACGCCACGTTGACCCGGTGTTCCCATACGACTTGAAATGTGTGAGGCTCGTTGGCGCAACAGTCCTACGAGGTCATCCAATGTTTTGCGCAGGCGGGGCTGGGCATCAATAGTTGAGGCCATTGGCAAAAACTCATCATCCAACACCACACTGCCATCAGAGTTCTTGTTCCGAATACGTGTCAGCGGAAGACACGTGAAAGCAGAACGATCTTCGCGCTCCAGCATCAAACGCAACCGATATTGAGCCACATCGACCAGAAACGCCTCTGAATCTGAACTGGTGTTGTTGCGAACATCCTGAGAAAACGCACGCATTCGGGTCGCATCCTGAGGATTGAGGGGATCTTCAACTTCAGGAACGCCATTTGAACGCAACGGCAAAGCCAGATAAACCGTCTGCCCGACAACGTTTTCACCGCTCACATCCAAAGGTGCAGGCGCCATTGTTTCGCCAGGTACATCAATCGTTGTACCGTCGGGGAAAATTCCCAGCGCATAGTCAACCAGCAACTTACCGTGCAGCAAGCTTTCCTTATTGATCTCCAACCGGCTTACCCCGTGCTGGTAAGGATCAATCGCCTCGCTGCGAGAGCGGATAAGATGTTCTAAATATCGTTGTTGCTGCTGAAAATGGTGGGGCTTCAAAAACAGGCCATCCCGCCAAATTACATGGTTTCGCAGTGACATAATCTAAATAAACCTATTTGCTCTCAAACCTACCGATGAAGGTTCGTGATAATTTTTTTTCTGCTGATGACAGCAAGCAGCTTGTAAGTTTCTCCCTTGGGCTTGACCTGCTCGACGACGCGCCAATCGACTTTCTCAGGCTTCGCGTAGCCACCCACAAGGCCAATGAAGACCGTGTCTTCATCCAACTCAAGCTCACTCACGACCTTGGATTCACCGGGCATGACCTGAACCTCCTTCACATCAATGAAGGTGGTTCCAAGAGCGTTCTCGTAGTCTTCGGTTGCCTCTTCAAAAGAGGACTGCAGCAACTTGCCATCGTCACCCAGTTGGAAGACCCAAACATCAATCGGCACGCTCTCGCCCAGATCATTCTTGTTCGATCCTGGCTCTGAGAAGATGGTCACATCAATCAGTGTCGGCTGGTCCTTAGGCTCTCCAACCGGAATGCCTGGATCCATGACAACCTTGAAAACCTTCTCAGGAATTTTCTGTGCTTCGCATGCACTCAACGCCAGCAGTGCAGCTAGTGCAAAGGCAAGATGTGAGCTCTTTCGCAGGAGCGCGTTTAGTGTCCAACCCCAGTTCATCGTATGCCTACCGCCTCATTCTTCCCAAAGCTGGACACCCTCAAATCTTCGCTAGCCATCAAACGTCACTCAGCTGCGTACAATTGCTGGCTCCGCATTTCACGATCATAAACTTGCCGGAAGACCTCCCAGAACATGCGTGTCAGCCCACGCTGACGACCGGACCGCATTTCATGGTAGTAATGCTCGTACATCTGCCAATTCCAGCCATCCAGGTCACCTGTGCGAGGCGCATGCCCCTTGTAGCGCGCAAATCGCTTCTTCAGATTTTCTGGAGAAAGGCCCAGGAGAACCGCTTCCAAAGCTTCAT
The DNA here is from genome assembly GCF_001623165.1 of Pseudovibrio sp. WM33. Classification (NCBI taxonomy): domain Bacteria; kingdom Pseudomonadati; phylum Pseudomonadota; class Alphaproteobacteria; order Hyphomicrobiales; family Stappiaceae; genus Pseudovibrio; species Pseudovibrio sp. WM33. The sequence continues at coordinate 492,154 of NZ_LMCK01000090.1, read as the reverse complement.
CAGCAGCAACACGGCTCGCTTTCTCATGCAGCTCGATCTGCATCAAACTTTCTTCAATGGCAGACGGTGCGTTTAAATGAACTGGGCTCTGGACAAGTAGAAGATCCTCAATCGCTTGCTCAGGGCTTTGAGCTAGCCGGATCGGATTGTCTTCCACCGGGTGCAGGTGAGTGTCGTTCATTGACGAACGGTCTTCCCACTGCTGCGTATGAATGGCCATCAACCCAGCAATTGCCGTTTTCAAGGCTGCACCAACATCCTGAGTGATACGGTTCGCTTCAGGTAAACTCATGTTACCAGCCGGTAATCCCAATGCAGTCAGAAGAGGTCGCAGCACCACATGATCTACCATGCCCTCTTCTCCGGATTCAGAAAGAGCAACGGAACCATGCCAGCTTTCGGTCTCCTGAATATCGCTGACCAACATTTCTTGCCCGCCCGATTTCGTCAAAGACTCAAGATAGCTGTCCATATCCGGATCAACCGGCTCTGTACCTGTATTGGTCATTGTATGGTTTCCTTTTGCTTGGGGCATGATCATCAAACGGTGATGTGCTTGAGGATCATCCACACCCAGTGCCTTACCGCTGTTTTCAGGCTGTAGCCCCAGAGTGCTCAATAAGTCCTCGTCCAACTCTTGCTGGTCGGGCTTGCTGTCATGATTTAATTGAGAAAGCGGATCTTGATTGCCTGGCAGGCCTTCATCATCCTGCTGGTCAAGAACCTCTACAGGATCGCATGCAAGCGCACCTGCCCGCTGATTGCCTGCAAAGAAATCCTCACTCAGGTCGCTCTCTAACCGGTCCGCGAGGATGTATTCGATGTTATCTTGTGTGTGCTCGTCTTCATCCTGCAAGCGTCCAGACACAATTGTGTCTATGGCTGCAAACCGGCCAGCCCATTGCTCGCTTTGGTCTTCCAGCTCGCTGCCTTCCGCAACCACATACGTGGTCAACTTGAACGCCCCGACCTTCCAGATATCACCGTCAGAGACACGGAACCGTTGACCTGTTGGGATCGGCCGATTGGAGCCATTTACGATAATGCCTTCATCGCTCACGGCTTCGGCACAATAAACACCGTCTTGGAAAAACACGCGTACATGTTCGCGAGAAACAGAGCTGCGCCGATCCAACAGTTGCCAATGGCATTGCTCACCAGAACCAATGTTTCCGCCTGCCTTGTCAAATGTCGCAGTGGCTTTACTGCCGTTCTCAAGCGTGGAGGTGTTGTTGATGACCAGGACCAGTTTCATACTACCCTCCTACAACCGCGCGGAGATCAGGACTTCGCGCGAGCGTCCATCACCCTTGTCCAGAAAGGTTGACCAACCCAGTCGTCCTTCATATTCGTCGGTAAGCATGACCGGTGAAGCTTGGTTTTCCGCCAGTTCCAACTTGATGTCGTAGGCATGTTGATCACGCAGCATGAATTCCACCAGATCTCGCAAGGCCTTGTAGTCTCGTCCATGAGGGAGGAAGTCCTGAAAACGTTCAAAGCTCAAATTCTTAATGAAGATATTGAATTTGCTGGAGATATCAGAAACGCTATCTCCAATAATGGTGTCTTCACCCAACAACATGTTGTGCTGACCCAGCTCAGAGCGTTGCCCTTCGGGAATATCTACTCTTCGTTGAACCCATTCCTCCACTTCCACTTCTTTATGAAAAAAGGCGTGAGACACGACACTTGCGATCGCAGCAGGTGAACGATTGCGAGACGCCAGAACGCCTGCGAACGTAAGCAAGCGTGCCCAGTTGATGGGTGATTTTTGCCGCGACTCCCGATCTGATAATCCAAAAACGCAGAACACCCATTGAGAGAATGGATCCAGCGCACCCGGCTCATAACGCACATAGAAGCGGTACTTGCGCATGGAACGGTGTAAGAGGCCAACCAGACGATTATGGAAGAAATCAAAGAACCCCTTCATCAAGGAGCCTTGTGCATCATATTTGGCTATGACCTCTTGATAATAAGAGGGCAATGGCGAGCTTGAACCGTGCAGGCCGAGAAACGTCACTTCCATATTAAAATCAACATAGTCGACCGGTTCGACGTTCGTCTTCTGATCACCCTGTCTTTCAATGCTGGCGATATCAGACAGCGGAAAGCCAAGCGAGTGCATGACGCTGAAGTTGATCTTCTCATCTTTCGGCAAAAGATGCGTACCAACTTCAGTGCGCTCATCATAACAACGCTGGATCAGCTCAACAGCTTGGAAGAATGACCAGCTGCGAGCATTAAACTGTAGGTCGCCTCTTAAATCAGAGGTTGTCGCCCAATTTTCGCTGGCCATTGATAGACTTCATTGTTTTGTGTTCCATTCACGATGAGTTCGTGGAACGAATTGACACTTGAATAGAGAGAAAAGAATTCTGCGAGCACGCTGCAGAACAAGAACATTTCGCCCTCGCTCTGGAATGCGTCTTCGCTGAGAGACATGACAGTTTTCAAACCTCGAACGGCCTGCCCTCGAAATAACTTGTCGACCGGTTTCGTCTCGATGGAAATGATGCCATCAATACGCTGCTTACTGACACGCTCGTCCTGCCGGTTCAGGCGAGCTTGAAAATCGTAGGTCGCAATCACGGTCTTCAGAGCTTCTTTTTCAAGCAATGAAACGTAATTGAGAGAAAGGTTGGAGATCAGGTTCCAGTAAAGCGATCCATCCAGCGGTGGATAGACTGGTGCACTGGGCTGGCTCAGGTTCTTAAATGTCACGAAGCTCGGCGTTTCACCTGTCGGCTCACGCACATCACCTGCGCCCAATTCCATGGCATGTTTGGGATGGAAACACTTTAGATCAGCAGAGAGAACTTCATGTTCTGGAATGGCGCGCTCATTGTCATGGCGCACGAATGAAACCAGATGCTCCATACCGCGCTTGCCCAACGCTTCGCGAAGTCTCAGACGATAATAAATCTGAGTTAAACCATCCGCACGCTCGACCTCATGATGGAAAGATTCAAAGGAGGGATACTCACGCAGATGAGAACCGCTCGTTGGATCCTTCGCGGCACGCCAACTCATGATCCGATCGATAGAGAAAATATCTATGGCGCCGCGACCATTTGCTGTCGGTCGGATTGGATACCGCATCTGACTATGGTCGATTTTCATGGGCTCGGCGTCATAGTCGAACAAATTTACCGCTGGAACACAATAGAGGCGGAACGTTCCCGGACGCACTTTCACATCAGGTGGCAAAGGTCTGGAAAAAGTGAACTCTAATGAGAAATCTGTTTCTTCACGATTGCGGAAAAAGGGCTCTAGTCCATCGATGTCATAGCACTGGAATTTTGCAGGAAAGACAAAGTATTCCTGTAAGAGCCGGTAGCCCTCATAAGCAGAATTCTCATTAGGCAGCAACGCCTCTGAGCCGCCAAAACCTCCCGGCTGCAGTGCTGAGGCTGGAAGCTTGTAACGGCTAACACCGTCTTCATTGTCCCCATCAGCACGAAAGCAAACCGTGACGTCTTTCAGGTATCGGCCCATCCACAAATAAAGCATCTGGGCGGCGACTTCATCGCCAGCGATCCATAGACGCAGGTCATTAAAACTCAGCCGGGACAGAGGCAGGCCTGACAATGTCTGGAACTGCAATGTCAGAACAGTGCTTTCGCGAGAACGCTGAACATCCTGATCGACAATATCGAGCGGATAGACCGTTACGTCTGCTGTTGTCTGAAAGGGACAGACAATACCATCAACAGGGCGAGACAAGATCTGCGAGCCCGACGGCAATACCTGACGCTCTGTAATCGCTTTTTCGACGGGGACCATCTGCATGAGTGTGGTTGATGGAAACGCCCGTAGGAAATTCGGAATAAGCAGCTGCACGAGTGAATGGGTAAGCTCTGGAAGCTCGTCATCCAGCTTTTCGCGCAATTTTGACGTTAAAAACGCAAAGCCTTCCAGCAACCGTTCCACGTCTGGATCCGTGGAGGCATCAGACAAATATTTCGACAACCGCGGATTGCGTTCGGAAAAAAGCCGACCGCTCTCTCGCAGATAAGTCAATTCGTCTTGAAAGTATGAAGCTTTCACAGCTGGTTGCCTGCTTGACTAAACAATATGAGCGACATGCCCATCTTTCATAAGAATATCGATTTGCACCTGCTCCCCCTGGCTTAAGGCTGGCATGAGCAGAGTTGCCTTGAACCGCAGTTCTAACGGGCGGTCAGGGTCACGAACGAAATGGACGGACCGCACCTGAACGCGCGGTTCATATTTTTCAATGCATTGGCGGATAGAGGCCGCAATATGTTGCGTAAGGTCGTTTGTCGCCACGCTGGACAAGTTGAAATCAACCAGTCCCAAATCTGGTGTAGCAGCAGAAGCCCCTGCTCTCGCATTCAACAGCTTGGCTAGATGACGCTTGATAGAGTTTACTTTTGCTTCCAACAGATCGATGTTCTGAGGAGGAGAAATCTCCTCCTCATCAGCAATCAAACGTTCGAACAAACTGCCACGCGCTGTACGAAGCCTGCTGTCCCAAACAACGGGTTCATCGCGCTTTCTCATGGGCAGCCCTTAGCTATCCTTGTCCAGCTTACCAACGAGCGACAACTCAAAATTCGCTCCCATGTATTTGAAGTGCGGACGCACTTTCAAAGACACCTGGTACCAACCCGGATCACCTTCTACATCAGAGACGATAACCTCTGCTGCACGCAGTGGACGACGTGAACGTACATCTTGAGGTGGGTTTTCCTGATCAGCCACATACTGCCGGAGCCAGGTATTAAGCTCACGCTCCAGATCTTCACGCTCTTTCCATGACCCGATCTGTTCGCGCTGCAGCACTTTAATGTAGTGAGCAAGGCGGTTGACGATCATCATGTAAGGAAGCTGAGTGCCAAGTTTGTAGTTGGTCTCCGCTTCTTTACCTTCCTTGGTGTTCTGGAAGATCTTTGGCTTCTGAGCAGAGTTTGCGGAGAAGAACGCCGCATTGTCAGAGCCTTTGCGCATTGTCAGTGAAATGAAACCTTCTTCGGCAAGCTCAAATTCACGGCGATCTGTAACCAGAACTTCCGTTGGAATTTTCTCTTCGAGCTGACCAAAGGCTTCAAACACATGTACCGGCAAGTCGTGAACAGCACCACCTGATTGCGGACCAATAATATTTGGACACCAGCGGTACTTGGCAAAACTCTCTGTCAGGCGGGTTGCCATCAAGAATGAAGTGTTACCCCACAGATAGCTCTCATGCTCTTCTGTCACGTTCTCATTATAGACGAACGCATCAACCGGATTTTCTTCCGCATCATATGGCATACGCAGCAAAAAGCGTGGGCATGTCAGGCCAACGTAACGGGAGTCTTCACTCTGACGGAAGCCCATCCATTTGCGGAAACGCGGTCCTTCATAGATGGAGAACAGATCTTTCTGCGCAGGCAGATCCACGTACTCATCAACGTCGAACATTTTCGGACCAGCTGCCGCAATAAACGGAGCATGGGCCATTGCGCCAACGGAGGCAGTAAACTGAAGCAGCTTTACATCGCGGGCACCAGGACCAAAGTCATAGTTGGCAATCATTGCGCCTACAGGCTCGCCACCAAACTGGCCATACCCACTGGAGTAGACGTGTTTGTAAAGACCAGATTGTACGACTTCCGGGCTGGTTTCAAAATCTTCCAGCAACTTGTCTTTAGAGACAGAAAGCACATCAATCTTGATGTTCTCACGGAAATCCGTCCGGTCAACCAGCAGTTTCAGACCGCGCCAAGCAGACTCGAGTTCCTGAAATTTTTCATCATGCAGAACTTCATCAAGCTGCGCTGATACTTTCAGGTCCAGCTCTGCAATCATACGGTCAACCAGTACACGGTTTATCCGTTGGTCAACTTCCTGGCTCGCAAGGAGGTCAGAAATAAACGCTTCAACGCCCTTACGCGCTATGGAATAGCTTTCTTCGTCTTCAGGGCGAATGCGGGTCTCTTCCATGATCTGGTCAAGAAGAGAAATCGCGGCCCCCGAACCGGCAACATCTGGCTGGCCGGTAGAAGCTGATACATCTACCATGTCATCACATCCATGTTTTTACTTTAAAATGTACTTGCGGATCAAAACGAACGAGCTCCGCAGTTGTTTATAAAATCTATTGATAATGACGTAGAGTCAGCTGCTCTCTTCCTGAGACGAAACCACTGCATCCAACTCTGAAAGAAGCTTCTCACGCTGCTCTTTATCTTGCAGCAACTGCTCTAATCGATTGCGGAACGCAGGAATATTCCCAAGCGGCCCTTTCAGAGCAACAAGAGCCTCACGCAGATCGATTAGTTTTTTAAGCTCAGGAATTTGCTTCACGATAGAATCTGGCTCGAAGTCTTTCAGTCCTTCAAACTTCAGATTGACAGCAAGCTGTGCGTCCTCTTCCTCAACAAGCGTATTTTTGACCGTTAGCTCACGCTCCAGCCCCGCTTCTTTCATCACCGATGCAAAGGTGTTCTTATCAACTGAGAGCAATTCGCGCTCTTCAAGAGGCGTATCATCTTCTTTGCCGTTGTAATCACCCAACATGACAAGACGCAACGGCAGTTCGACTTCTTCCTGTTGGTCACCAGTTGCAGGAACATAGCGAATGTTAATCCGCTCTTTGGGTGCAACAGAACCTTCCTTGCCAGCCATAAGCCTTCCCCACTCTTCTTAACAAAATTGAAGACATCTTAGAATTACCTAAGATTATACTTAAATTAAATATTGAAAACTTTAGCGTCAATTCGACTCTAAATTTTCATTAGGCCTATCGGAAAGAAAAACAGACGACAACCCAAAAGTATAACTTCCGTTATTAGACTTTAGTAATATTGATTAGCAAAGTAAATATTTCGAGAAAAAAGATTATACTGCCTCAAGATGCGATTCGACCTGACTAATACAAACCAGAGAAACGTAATGATATTTAGAGCCCTCTCAATAATTAAAACTATACTATTATCGATTATTAAATTAACTACATCCTATATATTTATAAGCTCAATATTTCTAATTTTACTCGTTTTAAGTGTATTTTTTTTCAGGGATTTCGTGTTCTCCTTCGCAGGTTCAGGCGAAAGAAAGTTAATCTACAGCGCCCTTGCAATGGCAGTGTTTTCTATAATATGGGGTGCCAGTAACTTAATTTATGTAAGCATAAAGAAGAAGAAAGTTGATTTAAGTAAAAATAAATATAAAAGAGAAACGCCTAAAGCACCTGATCTATCCTATCTCAATGAGTTCGAGCGTGGCTTCAACCAAGCCCTGCAAACCATCAGCAGAAACTGGGCAGGCAAGGGTTCTCGCAGAAATGGAAAGAACCTTTACGCACTACCCTGGTTTGTGGTTTTGGGATCTCCAAGTTCGGGCAAGACATCCCTTATTGTTGAATCGAATTTAAAGTTTCCACTTGCACATCTTTTCTCTCAAGAAGATGCCAAGCACGTGCAACCGACAAAAGACGTTGATTGTTGGGTAACCGATGAGGCGGTTCTGTTTGATGTTGCTGGCCAGTTTGTTGAACATGTAAACGGAAAACAATCTGACACTCATGAAACACATTACGCAGGTTTATGGCGCCGCTTTCTTAAACTCCTGCGTGACAACCGACCACGCAGGCCCATCAACGGCGTTGTCTTATGTCTCGACCTATCAGAGCTTATTTCGCTTTCCTCTCAGGAGCGAAACACAAAAGCAGCACTTATTCATGCTCGTTTGAGCGAAATGACAGAAGTGCTGGGCACGCGCTACACCGTCCATGTCGTGCTTACCAAATTCGATCTTATAGATGGTTTTCATGAGTTCATTGGATGTCTGCCCACAGCAGAAAGGGCAAAGCCATTTGGCTTTACATTTGATCTTCATAGTGGTCGGGATCAAGACAAGTGGTTAGACGAGTTCAATGCAGCCTTTGCCAAACTGATAGATAACCTCAATCATACTACTGTTGATCGTATCTCAGATATTCGCTCAGCACACAAACGTCGACAGCTCTACCTGTTTACCCGAGAAATGGCTGGTTTGAGTACAATTTTGGGTGGGTTTCTCGGTAAGGCCCTGCATCAAGACAAGTTTTCAACCGCTCCTCATATTCGCGGTATCTTCTTTTCATCCGCGCGACAAGAAGCCATCCCGACCAATCCTGTTTTACAAGCAACCTCACAAAAGTACGAAATCGCGCCTCCAATCCTGCCCATTCACAGTGGTCCATCCAAACAGTACTTCTCTTCTTCCCTGTTTGACCAAGTGGTCTTCAAAGAAGCGGGCCTTGCTGGCGACAATATCAAGATTGAACGGGCGAAGCGTTTCGCCCTCATCGGGTCAGGTTTGGCCGCTTCATTGTTGTATGTCGGCTTTTTCAGCGCTTATTGGATGGGTTACGAGAGCAACCGCGCGCGCGCAGACCAGGTCGTCGATATCACTGAAAACTTTGAAGAGCTGCTCCAACAAGGGCCGGCGCAAAACTCTAATGCATCTGGACAGAATTATATTCGGTCTCTTGGGGCTCTTACATCGGCAAGCGACATATTTGGAAATTACCGCAACAGAAACTGGCTTATGTCTCAGCTGGAGCTTTATCAGGGCCACAAAATTGGCCCAGAGGTTGAAAAAGCATACGTAGACATGCTTGCACGTTATTTTCTCCCAGAAGTGGCAGCGTACGTGCGAGATGAGATCGCAAAACTTGGAGAAGACGAGGCCGGCAGAGATAGCAATGAACGCCTAGAAGCTTTGCGCGTCTATCTCATGCTGGGAGATGCATCGAGACGAAATGAGCTACTGGTCAAAGCCTGGATGGAGCAGAAATGGCAAGAGCAATTTGAAGGTGATCTGAAGCTGCAAAAAGCCCTTCGTGATCATCTGGTCTTTGCCATCGAGACTGCAGGCCTAGAAGCCGCACTAGACAAGGATCTGGTAGAAACCTCTCAAAGAGACTTAAGAGAAGTTCCAAGAGATCTACGCCTTTACCGCAATATCGAACAGGTCAGTGACAGACAGCTTGCCTCATCGGTCAACTTCCGCAATGACATTGGCCCTGCTTACAACATCGTCTTTGATGGCACCGGGAAACACTCTGGGAGCGATCAACCAATCGGTGTGAAAGAATTTTTCACAAAAGACGCTTACCTAGATTACTTCGTAAAGATGAATGACGGGCTTTCTGTCGTCGCTGTGGAAGATGCCTGGGTCGCTGATGAGCGCGAAACGGTTGAGTATTCTCAAGCCGACCTGAAGGAATTCCGGCGCAAGATCGTCTCTCGCTATGCAACCAACTACATATCCAGCTGGAACACCGCGCTGAACCGCCTGGAAATTACCGACTTCAGAAATCTGGATCATGCGGTTGATATTCTTGAAACCCTGACTGGCCCAGACCGGCCGTTGAACAGGCTCATAAACCGCGTCAAAAGTGAAACAGAGATCTATGAGGGCAAGCTCATTGAGCTGAATGCCGAACAGGCCGTAGACTCCGACCTTCCCTTCGACATTTACCGCGAGCAAGGATTACGTGTCCGGCGGGCGTTTTCCAATCTGAACGGCTTGGTTGAGGCGGAGGAAGGCGAAAAAGCCTATCTTGAAGATCTCGATGCTGCACTCAATACGCTCTACGAATACCTCAAAGACATCCGCCAAGCTGGAGAGCGCTCTGGCGAAGTGGCCCTTGCTCGCGCAAAAGCCAGAATCGATCTCCAGGGAGAAGATCCGATCTACACACTCAAACGAGTGGGTGTCGATTTACCAAGCCCGTTGAACCGTTTTTTTGCAAAACTGGCGGACCAAAGCTGGAAAGTTCTGCTACAAGAAGCGAAGAAGGAACTACAGCGCAGCTGGAATGAAGAGATTTATGCCGGCTATAATCTGAACTACGCTCAGCTCTATCCGTTCAACAAACAAGCTGAGCAAGAGATACCGCTTGAAGAGTTTGAGAGCTTTTTCGGTCCCGGCGGCAAAATCGAGACGTTCTATAAGAAAAACCTCATCGTGTTTGTTGATGAAGCGACAGGTGAACCCAAGACCATCGATGGTCGCCACTTAGCCATCGAAAAGGATTTTCAGGACAATCTCAAAATCATTCTGGATCTGCGCAGAAGCTACTTTAACTCTGAAGGCCTCATCGGCGTTGAATATAATATTCAACCCGTTGCCCTCGCAGCCAAGCTACGCCGCGCTGTGATGAATATTGAAGGTCAGATCATTTCCTATTCACATGGCCCCCGGCGCCCAATCCGCGTGATTTGGCCCAATGTCCTCACGAATGAGGCAGAGAGCAGCCTTTCAGTCTTCCCTGCAGGAAGAGGTCGCCCGCATACAGTTACGTTCAAGGGGCCGTGGTCTGGTTTCCGACTGCTGGACTTCGCCACAACGAAGGGCTTTGACAGCAATGGTGCACTGATCGAATTTAATTTCGACGGTCAAAAAGCGACTTACTCACTGCTTCACAAAGGTGCTAGCTCGCTCGCACGCAAGCAACCATTGTCCGGTCTTATCCTACCAGCAAAGATGTAACTCTTATGACCGCACCAGAAGCAAAATCAGAAGAGGCAGCTCCGGCTGCTTCTTCTCTTTTCGTAACATCCTACGATGACCTTGCCAAAGCCGTCCTTTCCCCCATTTCAGATAGCTTTGAAGACGACATTGAAGATCACCCAGACTTTGACGCCGTCAGTGATGAGTTGATGAAGCGCGGCACCCTCTCTCACGGCTCGATCGACTGGAGTCTGGTAGAGCGAGAAGCGCTGCAATTGCTGCAAAACACTCAAAAAAGTCTGGCAGTTCTGGAGGCTGTGTTGCTCGCCCGAATGACGCGGAAAACACGCGGGGCTTTGACCAGTTGCATCCGGGGTTTTGATGCCTGCTTAACAATACCAAGAGCGGACCTTTGCCCAAAAGAAGATCGACGATTTGATCTTATCCTGCGTCGTATCTGCGGATTGTTCAGTATGGATGTGGTGCCCGGCAAGCCCGGCACAGAGGCTGAAAAACTGGATGAAAGCCTTGCTCGCCTGACCAAAAACGAACTCTTGCTTGAGCACGGCCTTGTAAAAGATTTTCGTGTGCTTCAGGAGAGACTTGAGCTTGAAAAGAAGCAGACGGAGAATGAGAAAGCCCAGACCACCTCAGGCTCTTCTACATCAGGAGATGGAGCGAAGACGGGAAGCATCAGTTCTGCAACTCCGATGGATGCACGCTCCTTTAAACGCACCACCGCTGAGATATGCACACTCATCTTTCAGGAAGATCCATCCCTTCCCTTTATCTACCAGCTGCGCCGTCATGCGTGCTGGCAAGAGATAACAGGTGCACCTCAGATAACATCTGAGTCCAAATCTATTATTCCTGCCGTATCGATAGATACCTGCGACAAGTATCGCGATGCGCTCAAACAAAGTAAAGCAGATATAACGGTCATTCACCAGTTAGAGACAACGCTTTTTTCCATGCCATTTTGGATTGAAGGGCAGTTCATTTCAGCTCAATTGGCCCTCAAAGCAGATCACATTCAAGTCGCAAATGCGATCACAGAGAGCACCCAAGGTTTTATAGGCCGACTCCCGGAACTTCGCGAGCTGTGCTTCAACGATGGAACCCCCTTCATAGAAGGAGAAACGGCAGAATGGCTGAACTCAAAACCAGTCCACGCAGACATGCCTGCTCAGGCAGATAGCCAGCAGGAAAGTAAGGGACTCACAGATTTCGTCGGCAATCCAAGATTGGCCTCAAAATGGAACGGTGAATACAAATCACAACGCTCCCCACGCCAAAAAGCCTTTATGGAACTTGCCATGCTGGAAGATCTCGCAGGCTCCGGCTTCTCCGCCCTCGTCTCCGACCAAACACTCCGCCTACAAACATCCGTCGAAGAAACATCCATTACCGACTGGGACCCCGAATTCTTCAAGAGAGCCGCCACACTCACCCGCAAAAGCCGAAACAAAAGTATTTAATTCATTGTTTTTGAGCGTCACATCAATACAAAAATGTAAATAAGTGATCTCTAATGAAATTTCATAGATTTCTATACAAAGAACATAACGACAAGTGTTTCTTCTTGACAATAAAGACGGGAAACGTTGGTAAGCTGTAGCGACAGAAGGGTTTTTCCAAGCCACTCAACTTTCCTGTCTTTCTCTCTGCC
>NZ_LMCK01000090.1:432830-480023 GCF_001623165.1 Pseudovibrio sp. WM33 | reverse complement strand
CATTAACATGGCATTCAGGGAGGGACCGGGATGCCTTGGCAAGAGTGTTCAACAATGAAACTTCGAGAAGAGTTTGTCCGACTTGCAGATCAGGACAATGCTAATCGGCGTGCCTTGTGTCGCCGGTTCGGTATCAGCCCACAAACAGGCTATAAATGGCTAAGGCGGTGGCGTGGGGGAGAAGACTTGAATGATCTCTCCCGCCGGCCCAGAATATCTCCTGGACGTTCACCACAGGAGGTGGAGCAGAGGATTTTATCAGTGCGTGATACTTACCCGGCTTGGGGTGCTCGAAAGATCCGCGCTTATCTGCAGCATAAAGGCATTACAGTTCCAGCAAGCTCCACGGTGCACTCCATTTTACAGCGCCATGACCGTATTGAACCGAAATCAACCCCAAGGTCCCCGGATTGGCAGCGATTTGAAGCTCCTCTTCCTAATCAACTCTGGCAAATGGATTTTAAAGGTTGGATCAGGCTGGAAGATAACACTCGTTGCCATCCTCTCACGGTTGTCGACGACCACTCCCGGTTTGCGATCTGCCTTAAGGCTTGCCCAGACCAACGCACCAATACAGTTAAAACGGCTTTAGAAGAGAGCTTTAAGCTCTACGGCTTGCCGAGAGCCTTTCTGGTTGACAACGGTTCCCCATGGGGGACTGCTCTTACCGATCAGCGTTGGACACCATTGCGGATCTGGTTGGCTCATCTTGGTGTCCGCCTGATCCATGCCAGACCTTTTCATCCTCAAACCAAAGGCAAGAATGAGCGGTTTAACCGAACCCTGAAAGAGGAGGTTCTGGCATACAGAACATTTCGCAGTCACCGCACTATGCAATCGGCCTTTGATCAATGGAGGCGGATTTATAATTTCCATCGCCCGCATGAAGCACTTGGATTAGCGCCACCTATCAGTCGCTATACAATCTCACAGCAAATCTTTCCCAAACACCTTCCAGATATCAGCTATCCCAAAGGAACAATGGTCCGAAAGGTGCCCAGAACAAGAGCGGAAATCAGCTTTAAAGGAAGGCTCTGGTATGTCCCCAAATGCTTCCGTGGCTACACTCTCGCCATACGTCCCTCAGACAAACCTGAGATCTTCAACGTATGTTTTGCAGCAAACACAGTCGCAAAAATCGACTTAACATCATAACATGACCGTCACCCATGTCCCCGAACAAACGTCAACCATCTCTCCGGGACAAACACTTGATCAGGGATCCAGAACATTATTTATCCCTCTAAGCTTATCAAATGCGCTCAATGGGAAAGGCTTAACTGACGCAAAACAACTAGCCTTCAAGGTGCTGAGCAACCATTATGCAGACATTGCAGACGATCGTTGCAACAAGGTAAATCAGATCAACATCAAGTTATTGCTCATGCAGTCGAGCTATTTCCATCGAGGCTAGAGCCCAGTTTATTTTAGCTCTCTTGCTGGCCTATCAATGAGCGAAGGGGCTTCTTTTTCCTTGCGAGAAAGGGATAATCTGCACTGCCCCTAAGCTGCAACCGGCATTCTTAGGACAGCGCCTTCCACTAAATCAGCACTACTACTATTGATTTGTGCTGATCATTGAGTTTTGGTAGCTGCTTAATCAGTTGAATTCTACTTAAGAAGAGAGCTGGGACTGTCCACATAAGCAGCAGCACTTCTATTTGCGGAGGTGTAGCAACTCCAAACTGCGTAAATATTGGTAATATTCATAAGATGGTAGTGTGGTCGTAATCCCCGATTAATGGAGGAGTTTTGCGTAGAATTATGCCGCCAGTTCATGGCTAAGAATTGCAACCAGCGATCATTATTATTGTTGTTCAGTCATCCCTCTCAGCTAAACATTCCCAGAAAAAGAGGTATACATGCAGTTTCTATTTGCCAAACCTTCCCTATGGACTTTTGTCGTACTTACGCTCTTTGCAACCTGTCATTCTGCGCATGGTGAAAACCTTCAATCTATCAGCAAAGCCAAGGAAGAAAACGATACTGGTGCATCGGTTGCTAAATACCGAGATTATCTACCTAGGCAAATTCTAGCTTTGTCCAACGACGAACGCAAAAGCTCAGTTCCCATTGTTTTTAACTGGGCTGCCAACTTGATGGCATCTCCTGCAGGCGATCTCAATTTAAAGTATAGCCTGAATACACTAATGTATAACGGCTTAGCTGATTACGAAGGTGCCAAGCGAAGATTTCAATTTGATCTGGCTGAGAAGCCCACCGGTGAGCTTACAGTATGGCAGATTCGACAGCTGAATTACCGCGCTTCGCGAATGAACATGACACACACTCAATTCTTTCCATCAAATTTTCATGGGATGATGGTCGCGGGGACCCTAGCTTCCGTGAAAGGCACAGTTAAATTATTGGGCGATAGAATTGCATACCCTATTAATCATGTCGTTATTAAATGCAGCCGGAGAGAAGGTACGTGCGACTATCGCCAAATAGCGTTACTTCTTCCGGATGAGAATTCTTGGTCCCAAAGCTATTATGTTGGGAATGTCAAAGATGAAACTTATTCGATCACGCGTTGGGACGGAAACCAGATCGACGCCATCCCTTTAGACAATACAGCTTGCCGCACCAACCAACTTAGCCTCAACTTTGAAACGAAGGAGTTTTTTGAGATTACCCGCAACAACACAGCGGGTGATTGTGAAACTCCAATGGGCGTGACCTTGCCACGCCTTGACAAACCGCGTATTTCGCAAATTGTTGATGGAACGGATATTATCAATGCTGAGTTTAAGGCTATATCTGATGAAGCTTATACATTCCTTTCCAGTAGGTTCCGAGCTAGCATTGAAGCATTAGGCTCAGAATGACTAATCACATAGCACGATACTTTAATTGGATTTTCTTAGTCTCTGTTCTTTTTCCTGTAATAGGTGAGGCACAGGAAAGAGACGCGATCTGTGACGCATTATTCGACGACCTGATTAAGTGGCAGTCCGAACCACCATTCAACAGAGATTACCGTCTATATAAGGTCGAGACGTTCTACAGCATGAAGCTAGATGCCTGTATTTCTGTTGAAGCGAAGTTATTTGGGGCGGAAGTGGAGGTTCGTGATTTGACACGAACAGTTATTCGAGACGGCATAGCCAAGTATCCGCTACTATTGCATTGTGATAGTGATGGCGTGGATGAGGCCAACATCAGCGCTGTGCTAAAATATAGAGGCAATGTTTATAATGTCCCATACCAAAAGTGGCTAACTGATGGGCAGGGCGGGTTGCCCAGAGCATTGAAAACACCCGACGTACCGTTCAACCGATTTGCCTGCGAAGCTGCACTTGGCCGCTGGTTGGAGCAATGGGGACCATGATCTAGAGCAATCAGAACCTATTGCAACATTGAGGCCCACCGCCAAGCGTGGACCCCTGAGGAAATTCGGAAGCTGCATTTGCTGGCGACAAAGGGGATGAGTTTAAAGGCCATAGCCAAAGCTCTCACGCGTTCTGAAGAATCCACCAAGAATAGAGCGAAGCAAGAAAAACTGAAGATCTCAAAAGCCCGCTGACTTCTTACGCTCAGGCTTTCACAAAAGATACTTTCTTGCCAGCCTCCGCCAAATTGATACGCAAAGCCCACCTCACTGCGCTCACGGACACTTTCTTCCCTCAATCCGGCTATCACACACCTTCACACCGGACAGATAACACGCCCACTTCACAATCTCTGCCTTACCCACCTTTGAGCGCCAGGACTTGATGACAAAGTAGGTGCTGTCATTGCCCAGCAAAGCTTTGGTCAGCACTGTCTCACTTTTGGAAGCTGGCGTGGTGGTGCAGCTGGTAAGGAAGAGGCCAAACTCGTAGCCATTCTCACGCTCCTTTCCTGGCAAGCGCTCTTCTTGTGTCTTACAGAAACTCCTATAAACTTACGAGGAACTTAGGAGGACCAGCGAGCGCCATGTCAGCACAAAAGTATATCAAGTTCATGTTCCTATCCGAGTTAGCGATAGCGCATGCTTTTTCAGCTTACCTAAAGGCTCGGCGCACACGGAAGAAAAAACAACCTCAGGTCCGCGAGCCGAATATTAACTGCGAGAATGGCAACGCAACACAAGCAACAAGTAGCAAGCGCGATAGTACGACTAGCATCGATACCGACTTAGATCTGCCTTCTAAACAGATTTAGGGCGCAGTTTTGAACTCGTCGGGTAGTACATATGAGGCTTAGGTTTTAGCGTTGGTTAAAATCGTTGCATTGATGGATGCAGATATTGTGATCCAGATTAAAAACAAACGATCCTTATTACAGCTTTGAAAGCGTTAGCCTCGCTACGAACACACACTCAAGCCAGACAAAATCACAAGCCATATTGAAGTTATAGCATAACCCTTAGCAACGGGAATAACTTCCCCGGTAGCAGTTAGCTGCATTCTACCAGCGAAAACTCAGCCCCCGTCCAGTCTGAAGCCAATCAACACAGCAACGCGGCCAGAACGTAAAAAACGCAAAATAACGCAAAGTTTCACATAGCAACGCAAACACGAAAAAAGCCGCTCCCCGGCAGGCAGCGGCTTTTCATGTTATCCAACAAAGGCAGGGCAAGCTCTTTTAGAGTTATGCCCCTTCAAAGCGCGTTCCATTTGATTGAGTTCAATCAAGTGATAAGAATTCACTCTAAAGGCGCTCTTAGCGCTCGTCTTCGTCCTCATCGCTGTCACCAGTGGATTTGAAGTTCGCGAACACAGCATCTGCATCCACGGCTTCTTCAACTTCACGGGTCTTCGGCGCAGGTGTCGCAAACGCAGCAGCCATTGCTTCTTCGCTTGTTGTTTCATCAACAGGCAGAAGGGATTGCGGCTCTTCACCCTCAATCGGTTTCGGAGCGTTCTTCGCAGCTTTCTCAACTTCGATGTCCAGCTCTATCTGAGAACTCAAACCCAGAGTGACCGGATCCATCGGATCAAGATGCGCAGAGTTCCAATGCGTTCTCGTACGGATTGCTTCAATCGTCGGCTTGGTTGTGCCAACAAGACGCATGATCTGAGCATCAAGCAGCTCAGGATGGTAACGTACAAGCCACAAAATTGCGTTCGGGCGATCCTGTCGACGCGAAACAGGGGTGTAACGAGGACCTTTGCGCTTGTTCTCAGGAACACGCACTTTGGACTCGAAAATCTGCATACGGTAGCGCGGATCGTTCGACGCTTTTTCAATTTCGTCACGGGTCAGCTGACCTGCCAGAACAGGGTCCATACCCTTGATGCCCTGAGCAGCTTCACCATCAGCGATCGCCTTCACTTCAAGCGGATGCAGCTTACAAAACGCAGCAATCTGATCAAAGCCAAGAGCGGTGTTATCTACCAACCATACGGCTGTTGCCTTTGGCATAAGCGGCGCGTTGGACATTGTATAAATCCCTCCTGAGTGCTCCACAGCCTAATCAAAGGTGGCGAAGCCGAATTCCATAAGAGTTTTTGGGAAACTTGAGCGCACTATACGCTCACATTTTCCCAAAAGCAAACCAGATCAACACGGGCCTCCACCATCTTTAGGAAACCTGTGAGAATTCAAAACCGGCCTATGCACTTTCCCTAAGCAACCTTGAGGATGATCTTTCCGATATGGCCGGAACCTTCCATCCTGTCATGCGCGGCCTTTACATCGCTGATATCAAAGACCTTATCCAAAACCACCTTAACGCGGCTGGTCTCCAGCAATGGCCAGACCTTCTCACGAAGAGCATCAGCGATCTGACCTTTATACGCGTTGGTCCGTGGTCGCAGTGTTGAACCGGTGTGCGTCAGCCGCTTCATCATTAATCGGCTAAAGTTGACATTCTCCGAAGGCCCATGAAGCGTCGCAATCTGGCAGATACGCCCGTCAACTGCTGCAACAATCCAGTTCTTCTCAACATAATCACCACCAACCATATCAAGGATCACTTCAACCCCCTGCTTAGATGTGATGTTACCAATCTCTTTCACAAAATCGGTCGTCCGGTAGTTGATCACATAGTCCGCCCCAAGCTCGCGAACCGCCTGTGCCTTCTCATCAGACCCAACCGTCGTAAACACCTCAGCACCGAAGGCCTTTGCCAATTGAATGGCTGTTGTCCCGATCCCGGAAGACCCGCCATGAACAAGGAACTTCTCACCAGACTGAAGCCCCAAACGGTCAAACGCATTGGACCACACCGTAAAGAAAGTCTCCGGAATGCCGGCAGCTTCCTCCATAGATATCCCCGCAGGCACATGCAGAACATGCGCAGCAGGCGCAACACAATACTGCGCATACCCACCACCCGGCGTCAGCGCACAAACCCGCTCTCCCAAGCTGTGAGAAGCAACACCTTCTCCCAACTCCACAACTTCACCAGAAACTTCCAATCCCAGCAAAGGAGAAGCCCCGGGAGGTGGCGGATATGCTCCCGTCCGCTGAATGACATCCGGACGATTTACCCCCGCTGCATGAACCTTGATCAGCACCTCGCCGACACCAGGCCTGGGGACTTCAACCTCTGCAATTTCAAGGACTTCCGAACCCCCGACACCGTTCATTACAACGGCTTTCATTTGTGCTGAACGATCATCTATTGTCATAAGCTGCCTCGATTTTTGCAAATAGCGAAACTGCTGCTTGCTCACCTTCTCAATTAGGTAAAGAATAGTAGCCAACAAGTGCCCGTCTACCCCACCAAAGGTGAATTCTCGCTTTTGTGATGAAGAGAATACCCCAAAGGCCAACACAAGGAGTTCATAAACGCTATGGGTTTATTCAATGATGATGACACACCTCGCCCAGCAACCTCCGGAGTAATGGTGGGAGAGCCCCTCACGAACCTTTCAATCCACGAATTAAACGAGCGCCTTGAGCAGCTTAAGGCAGAGATTGTGCGCGTTGAGAATGAGCTTGAAACAAAATCAAGCGCCAGCTCATCCGCAGAAAGCTTCTTCAAGTAATCAAACAAAATTTAAAACAAAAACTTACTCAAATTCATATAAATGCAAGATGCAAATTGCCAATATATAAATTGGATACTTGTAGTTTACGTATCGTTAACCATTTTAAATTAGAACTTAGTTATTCCAGTTGATCTGGAACCAGAGTGAACATTCACTCTGCTTGACGCCTCCCTGTTAAAACACCTCAGAGCCGCACCGATGCGGCTCTTTTTTTCTGCTCAGGCAACACCCTGCCCCGGTTTAATCACTCTATTCACAACCATGAGTTGGCACGGGCTTTGCTCCGCTCAGATTGAAGTAAGATCTCTTGCTCCATTTCGAGACAGTTTTATTCTTTCCAAAAGGCTCACTTCAATTTTCGAGCCTTAATTGTTTCAGACTGGGATTTTAAAGGACGCGAGTGAGAGAAACCTAACGCAGTTATTGAAGGGATTTTTAAGATGGGTGAATTCAAAACTGAAACAGGGCCAGAGAACACCTTCAACTTCGCTCAACGGCTCATGTCCTCCCAAAACTTCACGGAGCTTTTCCGCGAAGGAATGGGCCTTATTGAAGACACTGCATCCTATCTTGATGGCCCGGGCAGGAAACAGAGCAAAGCTCTTGGCTCCGCCGCGTCTCTAGCTTACGCAACCGAGTCCATGCGCCTCACCACACGCCTCATGCAGATGGCCTCCTGGCTTCTGCTGCAACGGGCAGTCAATGACGGTGAGATTGTACAAGCAGAAGCTCAGAATGAGAAAAACAAAATCCGCGTCGATAATGCGACCAAGGAAATGCAGAACCCGGCCTGGCCAGACCTGCCTGAAACACTTCGCACCCTGATCGAGACCTCATTCCACCTGCAAAGACGCATCAAGCACGTCGATAGCATGCTCAAGGAGGAGCTCCTGCGCGAGCAAGCGGCAAACACCTCCAATCCAGTGGGTGATCAGCTCTCTCAAATCACAGCAGCATTTAAATAGCCTGATAAGTTTCGCTAGCGTCGAACTCCGCTAGCAACCCTGCGCACTCCTCAAACGCGCACAAAAAAAACCGAAGCAAACGCTTCGGTTTTTTTAATTTCGCAAACTTCAGAGCAATTATTTGCCCAGGAAGCCACCAAACTTGTTGGTGAAGCGGGACACGCGACCGCCACGGTCCATGAGCTGACGGTCACCACCAGTCCATGCTGGGTGGGAGCTCGGATCGATGTCGAGCTGCAGGGTGTCACCTTCTTTACCGTAAGTAGAACGGGTGGTGAATTCGGAACCATCAACGAGTTTTACAGTGATGGTGTGGTAATCTGGATGAATGTCCTGTTTCATGACTAAACTGTCCTGTCAGCAACGGCTGAGCCGCCTCAATCAAAAGATGGGCTTAGGGCTGGCCTGAAGCATCGGTAGAAAGAAGCCGCACTTTTCCAAGAACGGCACAATTGTGAAGGGGTCTATACCCCATCCAAACCGAGGAAACAAGAGGGCACAGCCCGCAGAAAACCAGAGAAAGCGCTTGCAATTAAAACTATCGGGACACATCTACTGCATCATACGATAAACTTAAATGATTTCGCAGATATCCGGGGGTGGCATGAGCCAGCGGGACTCAAACAATCGGGAAAAGACCTTGCGTCCACTCGCAACACTTTTCCCTTATCTTTTAAGGCACAAAGCCCGTCTGGTTCTGGCAACCTTTGCTCTGCTGGCGGCAGCTGGCCTCACTTTGGTACTGCCAATTGCCGTCCGCTACATGGTTGACTACGGTTTTACCGGCGACAACCCCAACTTGATTGACGATTATTTCATTGTCATTATTTTTGTAATCGCGCTACTCGCCCTCACCAGCTCTCTTCGTTACTACATGGTCATGATGATTGGTGAGCGAGTCGTAGCGGACTTACGCTCTGACGTGTTCCGTCACCTCACTTATTTATCCCCCTCATTCTACGACAAAACAAAGTCCGGTGAGATCATTTCGCGCCTGACAGCCGATACAACCCTCATTCAGTCAGCATTCGGAGCCAGCGCATCTATTGCTCTTCGACACCTGCTGATGTTCGCTGGTTCGACGACCCTGATGGTCATCACCAGCCCGCGCCTCTCATTATTTGTGCTGCTTGCGATCCCACTCATTGTCTTGCCTCTGCTTGGCTTTGGCCGTGCGGTTCGCAACAGAACCAGCCATGCACAATCCACTTTGGCAAATGCAATTGCTTACGCAACAGAAGCACTTGGTTCCATTCGCACGCTGCAGGCTTTCACCAATGAAAAGAGCGTTTCAGATCGCTTTGCAGGAGATATCGAGACAACCTATGAAGTTGCTCTCATTGCCACCCGCGCTCGCGCATTCCTGATTGCGACAATCATCCTGATCATCGCCTCAAGCATTGTGGCAGTACTCTGGGTTGGCGCACTGGACGTGATTGATGGCCGTATGAGTGGCGGTCAGCTCACACAGTTCCTCATCTATTCCATCATTGCTGCGGGGGCTATGAGCGAACTCTCTCAGGTATGGGGCGAACTGGCAAAAGCCGCTGGCGCAGCAGACCGCATTACAGGACTGTTGCATGTTCCATCCGAAATCAATGCACCAGCCAATCCAGTCACTCTCCCCTCTCCTGCCATTGGCGAGCTTGAGTTTGATGATGTCGACTTCCATTACCCAACAGCAAAAGAAGCTGGCGTCCTGGAAGGCTTGAACCTCTCCGTCAAGAAGGGCGAAACAGTTGCTATTGTCGGCCCGAGCGGCGCAGGTAAGTCCACGCTGTTCCAGCTCTTGATGCGATATTATGATCCGGTTGCAGGTAAAGTCACACTCGACGGCATCGAACTGAACTCTGCTGATCCACGAGATTTACGCGAGCACATCGCTCTGGTCCCTCAGGACACCGCTATTTTCGGCAGCTCAATTGCAGAAAACATCGCATTTGGCAAAGAGATCGCGTCCAGAGAGCAAATTGTTGAAGCTGCGAAGTTCGCCTTGGCTGATGACTTCATCAACAACATGAAGAACGGTTATGACACACTCATTGGCGAGCGCGGAGTAACTCTCTCAGGAGGCCAACGACAGCGCATCGCGATCGCTCGTGCCATTCTGAAAGACGCCCCTGTTTTGCTGCTGGACGAAGCCACCAGCGCACTGGATGCCGAAAGCGAAACCATTGTCCAAAAAGCCCTCGATAAGCTTATGGAAGGCCGGACCACACTGATTATCGCACACCGTCTGGCAACGGTCCTCAAAGCAGATCGTATCGTTGTGATGGACGGTGGGAAGATCGTGGAAGAGGGCACCCACGACACACTGGTCGCTCAAAACGGCCTTTATGCAAAACTCGCCAGAATGCAATTTGAGATTGGAGCTGAAGCGCTCAACTCTCAGGAAAAAGCAAGCTAGCACGCACTCCAGAAAAGCGTATCTGGCTTTCAGACAAAACACTCATAAAAAAAGCCGCGCTTTCATCAAGCGCGGCTTTTTCAATTCTATCTGACAAGCTTACTCAGGCTCACTCACATCCACTGTATAGTTCAGCGGCATGCGCGCACCATCAGCAAAAATGGTCTGCCCGGAAACATAACTTGCATCTTCTGAAGCGAGGAACGCAGCAATGCTCGCCACTTCAGCAGGTTGTCCCAAACGACCAAGCGGCGTCCGGGAAAGAACCGTTTCCATCTTGCTCGCATCCTGCACAACGCTCTTGAGCATCTGTGTCTCAATGGAACCAGGCCCAATACCGTTCACACGAATGCCGTGCTTTGCCAACGCCACAGCCGAAACGTGCGTCAGCTGGTTCAAGCCACCCTTGGAGATCGTATAAGGAACCTGATCAGGGATCGCCAGAACACTGTTTACGGAGCTGATATTGATGATTGAGCCAGCAGAACCGCCCTCTTCAACTTTCTCGACCATATGCCGTGCAACAGCTTGAGAGCACAGGAATGCACCCTTCAAGTTGACACGTAAAACCCGGTCAAAATCATCTTCAGAAAGCTGAAGAAAATCACCAGCTGCTGTAATGCCAGCGTTATTAACCAGCACATCAATGTCGCCAAACTCATCCAGAGTGTTTGCAACCATATTGCGCACATCAAGGCGAACGCTGACGTCGCAATGGCAGAACGCCACATGCCCAAACTCGGAAAGAGCTTCCTGAGCCGCTTCACCGGCCCGCTCATCGGAGTCGGAGATCATGACTTTGGCGCCATCTTGCAAAAAACGCTGCGCAATAGCGTAGCCGATGCCTTGAGCGCCACCGGTTACAATCGCAACTTTCTTCTCTAGTTTCACTTTGAAGTTACCTCTGGCAATGCCGAAATTTCGCCGACCATAATCTCAAAGCCTAAACATGTCGATGCACTTCTCCAGTAAAACTGCTTAGCTCCTCTGAATTTAGCTAACAGATGCCACTCCGCGAACAGAGATCGCTTCAGCAATTTCCTCGAGAATAGCAGGATCATCAATTGTTGCTGGCATCTTGAACTCTTCACCATCTGCAATCTTCCGCATGGTCGCTCGAAGGATCTTGCCAGACCGCGTTTTGGGAAGGCGCTCAACGGTAATCGCCAGCTTAAAGGCAGCAACAGGACCAACCTTTTCACGCACCAGAGCAACCAGCTCTTTCTCAATCACAGCAGTTTGTTTTTCAACACCACTCTTCAGAACGACAAAACCACATGGCAACTGGCCCTTGAGATTGTCGGCAATCCCGATCACGGCACACTCAGCCACATCCGGGTGCTCAGAAAGAACTTCCTCCATGCCACCCGTAGACAAGCGGTGCCCAGCCACGTTGATAATGTCATCGGTACGAGCCATGATGAAGAGATAGCCGTCATCATCCATAAGACCAGCATCTGCCGTCTTGTAATAGCCGGGGAACTCTGTGAGATACGCTTCCTTGAACCGGTCATCAGCATTCCAAAGTGTTGGCAGCGATCCCGGTGGCATCGGCAGTTTCACGACAATGTTGCCAAGTTCACCCGCTCCAAGCTCATTACCTTCGTCGTCCAGCACATGCATATCATATCCCGGCATCGGGACAGTGGAACTGCCCAACTTGATGGGCAGCTTACCAAGGCCAAGAGGGTTACCAGCGATGCACCAGCCAGTCTCTGTCTGCCACCAATGATCGATGACAGGTACACCGAGCAGGTTCTCTGCCCACAAAATGGTATCTGGATCGGCTCGCTCTCCCGCAAGGAACAGCGACCGCAGCCCAGCAATGCTGTACTTCGCCAGCTCCTTACCTTCCGGATCTTCTTTCTTGATCGCCCGGAAAGCGGTCGGCGCAGTGAACAGCGAAACCACGGAATGCTCTGAGATCACCCGCCAGAACGCGCCAGCATCCGGTGTTCCAACCGGCTTACCTTCATAAAGAATAGTCGCGGCCCCATGAAGCAGCGGCGCATAAACTATGTAAGAGTGGCCAACCACCCAGCCCACATCAGACGCAGCCCAGAACACTTCACCCGGATCAATGCCGTAAAGGTTCTCCATAGACCACTTGAGCGCAACCATGTGCCCGCCGTTGTCACGCACCACACCTTTCGGCTGTCCGGTCGTACCAGAAGTATAGAGCACGTAAAGTGGATCAGTCGCAGCAACAGGAACACATTCAGTGGTCATCTTCTCTGCCACCGCAGTTTCCATCAGCTCGCCCAGATCAAAGTCACGGCCTTCAAAGAGGCCAGCAACCTTTTGCTCGCGTTGCTGAATAAAACAGAAATCAGGTTTATGGGAGGACAGTTCAATGGCGCGATCCAGCAGCGGCTTATATTCAACCACACGCCCCGGCTCGATGCCGCAAGACGCACTGATGATAGCTTGAGGCTTACAATCTTCAATACGAACAGCAAGCTCTTGAGCCGCAAAACCGCCAAATACAACAGAGTGGATCGCACCAAGCCGCGCGCAGGCGAGCATTGCAAACGTCGCTTCAGGGATCATGGGCATATAGATCAGCACCATAGTGCCTTTTTCAACGCCCTTCTCACGCAGCAGCGCAGCCATGGCGCCCACTTGCTCCTGCACTTCAAGATACGTGTAGGTGCGCTTCTCACCAGTCACAGCACTGTCGTAGATGATCGCTGGCTGTCCTGGGCGGCCATGCTCTACGTGGCGATCAACACAGTTGTAGCAGGTGTTGCACTCACCGCCGACAAACCATCGTCCATATGTTCCTTGCGAAGCATCGAATGTCTTGGTGTAGGGCGAGAACCAGTCAATGCCCTTAGCAGCTTCATCCCAGAAGGCTTCTTTGTTTTCTTTCCATCCATTGTAGATGTCGTGGTATCGGCTCGTCATAGCTGCTCTCCTCCTATGCACCCCTGCATAGTACCTGTCCACAGGTTCGGCTAAGACTGGGCCCTGAATGCCCTAAAGGCAAGTTTTGCTATATTAGAAAATCGGCTTATAACTAAAGATGACCCTATAGTTTTCAACCCGCCTATTTCTTAGTTTCCTCTTAAATAAAAAGGACTTGCCTGCACCACTGCGGGAAACAAATCATGCTGCCAATTACTGATCCCTTCTTCTACCTCTGTGCAATACCCGCTGTTTTCATTGTTGGCATGGCCAAAGGAGGATTCGGAGGCGGCCTCGCCCTTGTCGGTGTGCCGCTTATGTCATTGGCAATTCCACCTGTGCAGGCAGCAGGAATACTCCTCCCGATCTTGCTAGTCATGGATGCAGTCGGTCTTATCTCTTACCGGGCCATCTTTTGCAGGAAAACACTGGCCATTCTCATACCAGCTGGCCTGACAGGAACCCTGATCGGCTATTTCGCTGCAGCCTACATCTCTGAAACCCACATCAGACTGGTCACTGGTGCAATCGCTTTGGTCTTTGTGCTCGATTATTGGTTCAACAATAAAGCCAACAAACCGCCAAAGCCTCAGAATGTGCTTTTAGGAGGGTTCTGGGGCACTGTTTCTGGTGTCACCAGTTTCATCGCACACGCAGGCGGCGCCCCTTTTCAGATGTATGTCCTGCCACTCAGACTGGCACCACCAGTCATGGCAGGCACCGCGGTTATCTTCTTTTCGGTCGTAAATTTCTCAAAAGTGCTGCCTTACTTCGCCCTTGGCCAGTTTGACGCCAAGAACATCGCAACATCTCTTGTATTGCTCCCGCTTACCCCTCTGGCGACATTGGCGGGAATCAAGATCGTAAAACACATCAACAAAGTGCTGTTCTACAAGATCACGTATACAGCCCTGTTTGTTATCGCACTCAAACTGATTTGGGATGGCGCATCAGGTTTCTAATGCGATGCAGAAATAGAACAAAGCGCAAGCCAGCAGCTAGCTCACTCAATGACTTCGTTGCTTTGCGTTGAGCAATTTACGGATCTCAGTCGCGCTCACCCAAGCCATCATAAAGCACGCGCTTGATCAGACCAAACGGCCCGTCGACCTCGAAAGCAGCATCCGGCATTGTCTTCCAGGTCACTCGGTTATGAAAGAAACCAGAGGGATCGGTCAGATCCAGATCCCCACGCGCGGGCGAAACAATCCGATATCGAACTTGCTTTGCGTTATAGGTATCTGATGGATTACCCGCATATTCTGAGCTTGGCGGCTGCCCTTCGACCCACGAGAAGAAATAGGTACGCAGCTGATCTGCCATACTACCTGTCGAATTGAGCTGACCAAAGTTGAGTTGGAGCCCGACAACCAGACAAACAGCTGTCGATATGGCCCAAAGATACCAATGATCGCGGAAGTGACTCAGAATGACTGCGCGATTGAGATACAGCTGGATCAGAACAGGGAATGCCACCAACAACACAAACCACTGCGCATCCTGTGATCGTTGTGGTCCGAGGGTGAAAATATAACCCGTCAGAGCCACGGTAATCGCGCAGAAAACCACGCCAAAGAATAAGGCGATCTTCCCCTGTCGATTTGGTGTCACTACGGTCATGCGAGCCCTGCTTGTTCATCACTCGCCGTATCAAACGGGTCGCGATTTATTCTTTTATCAGACAGGTCTACATTACAAATCGAAAGGCAAACGGGGAAGACTTCTGAGGTGTTGCAAATTGTCGCGAGCGTTTGTCTTGCCCAAAAACGCAACAAGATTTCACCTTTGCCGTTAAGTTAAGGCACCAGTTGCAACCACCGCATTTAAATTCGCCGAATATATCGACACCAATCCACAAAACATCTCAAAAATACTTATAGTTGAAAGTCTAATAACAAGAAGATCCTCAGACTAACATCTAAGTCATCTGAACTACCCCCTACGCCTATACTCAGATATATCAAAATATGCGACACTCTTAATTCCAAGCTCTTCATCGGAGCCAATAACTATCTTGGGAAAGCTGATAGCCAGTTCAACGGATCTTCGCAGTTCTCTTGAGCGGAAGTTGAATGCCTGGGGAATTTCATGAAAAACAATAGTCCAAACACATCATATTTCGACAAAGACCTCCCAAAAACTGAAGCAAATTACACACCATTAAGCCCACTCAGTTTTTTGGAGAGAGCTGCAAAAGTTTTTCCAAGCCACACAGCCATCATTCACGGCAAGATTCGTAGGTCCTATAAGGAGTTCTATGAGCGCTCTATTAAACTCGCGAGCGCCCTGGAAAAGCGTGGTATAGGCAAGAATGACTGCGTGTCTGTCATGCTGCCCAACACACCACCGATGCTTGAAGCTCATTACGGCGTACCTATGGCTGGTGCAGTACTCCATGCACTCAACACCCGTCTCGATGCCGCTGTCATTGCATTCCAGCTGGACCATGCAGAGAGCAAGCTGGTGATCGTGGACCGCGAGTTCTCGAAAGTCATTGCCGAAGCATTGGAACTGGCAACGGTGAAGCCGGAAGTGGTGCTTTACGACGACAAAGAATTCCCTCAATCAACGCCCGCAATTGGAGAGTTGGAGTACGAGGAGCTGATTGCACGCGGTTCCGCTGATTTTGACTGGCAACTTCCCGCGGATGAATGGGATGCAATCACACTCAACTACACGTCGGGTACAACAGGAAACCCGAAAGGTGTCGTTTATCATCATCGTGGTGCTTACCTTCTTGCGCAAGCAAACATCATCACCGCAGCCATGGGCAAAAAGCCGGTCTATCTCTGGACACTGCCAATGTTCCACTGCAATGGCTGGTGTTTCCCATGGGCCTTGTCCCTCGTTGCCGGAACGCATGTCTGCCTCCGTCAAGTACGACAAGCCCCTATTTGGAATGCCTTGGCAGATGAGAAAGTCACGCACCTCTGCGGTGCTCCAATCGTGATGTCCACGCTGCTCACCCCCCCCCAAGGACCAAAAGCGCAAACTCACCCATGATGTCGAGTTTTTCACCGCCGCAGCGCCGCCACCTGAAGCTGTTCTTGCAGCGATGGCAGAAGAAGGCTTCAATGTTACCCATCTCTATGGGTTGACAGAAGTCTATGGCCCAGCCGTCGTCAACGAATGGCATGATCATTGGAGTGAACTTCCGGCATCAGAACAAGCTGCATTGAAAGCCAGACAAGGCGTCAATTACGTCGCTTTGCAGGATCTTGCTGTTCTCGACCCTGAAACCATGAAGCCAGTCCCTGCTGATGGAGAAACCATTGGCGAGGTCATGTTCAAAGGCAATGTCGTAATGAAAGGGTACCTGAAGAACCCCTCCGCAACACAGGAAGCCTTCAACGGCGGTTGGTTCCACTCAGGTGACTTGGGCGTTCAGCATGAAGATGGATACGTCCAACTCAAAGACCGTTCCAAAGACATCATCATCTCAGGAGGTGAAAACATCTCATCCATTGAGATCGAGGAAGTCCTCTACAAACACCCGGAAATCTCATCAGCAGCAGTGGTTGCGCGTCCCGATGACAAGTGGGGGGAAACTCCCTGTGCATTTGTGGAGCTGAAAGAGAACAGCAGTGTGACGGAAGACGATATCGTAACCTACTGCAAACAGCATCTGGCCAGCTTCAAATCACCAAGAACTGTTGTCTTCACAGACCTGCCGAAAACCTCAACAGGCAAGATCCAGAAGTTCGTACTGCGCGAGGAAGCAAAAAAGATCGGCTGACCCTAAACAAAAAATGCGCCGCTAAAAGCGACGCATTCTCTATTCGGTTAAGAAAAAGGAAGCTACCCTGTCACTCGTATTCGCGAGATCTCATCCTTAAGCTTCAACTTTTGCCTTTTTAGATTGCCTAGTTCGATCTCATCCATCGAAGGATGGTGCTTGGCTGTTTCCAGCTCCCTCTCAATGGTAGCATGGCGGCGTTCCAGCTCAGTCAAATGCTCACGGATGGACATAGGTTTTGATCCTCCTACATTGTCTCTGTTACAGGTGGATGATGGCACCATTTTATTGAGTTGTCGAACTATGATTAGCTGTTTTTTTGGGGCCTCTACAACGCGAGATCGCTAATTCATGAAAAACTTAGGGAACTTATAAATGACCCAGTAAATTTAATGGGTTTCATATTCCACTCAAAAGAGAACTTCACTAAGTATTCAACCCTATATATACGCTGCGTAAATCCGTCATGAGACAACACTTCCTGTAAAAATCGAGAGACTCTTGTTCATCACCGCTGCACATTCGGTATACTGTTGCCGAGCGGTGAATTGCGACAACGCGCTCCACCAGATTTGATCATTGATGGGTCTCGTTGCACACAGACCGATATGTGTCATGTGAGGACAAAACGATGACGGAAGATACTCTCGATCAGGATAGCAAGCGTTCCGAGCTCGCTGAGTTGCGACAGGAGCATCGGGATCTTGATCATTCCATCGAAGCGCTCATTGAAACGGGACGGGCAGATGTTCTCCAGCTGCAACGCTTAAAGAAGAAAAAACTGATGCTAAGAGACCAGATTCAGGTGCTGGAAACACAGCTCTTACCTGACATTATTGCCTAAATTAGAGGCAGAGCTCTAACCTTCGTATACTATTGGCATTTCTTGTTGTAATTGGCTTGAAACACGCCGTGTTATTTCTATAATCCGCGCTTTCTTCCCAGACGCTCAGAGGGTGCCCGTTTTATGAACCGCACAGACCAGCCAGAAGTCGCTATCATCATGGGAAGCCAATCCGATTGGCCAACCATGAAAAATGCTGCAGATACGCTAGAAGCACTGGGAGTTTCCTATGATGCTCGCATCGTCTCAGCCCACCGCACCCCGGACCGTCTGGTAGAGTTTTCCAAAACAGCAAGAGAGAACGGCTTCAAGGTTGTTATCGCTGGCGCTGGCGGAGCAGCCCACCTTCCGGGTATGGCTGCATCCATGACACCGCTGCCAGTGTTTGGTGTTCCAATTGAGTCGCGCGCTCTTAAAGGACAGGACAGCCTCCTTTCCATCGTTCAAATGCCAGCAGGCATTCCCGTTGGCACTCTTGCCATTGGTCGTGCAGGTGCTGTCAACGCAGCATTAATGGCTGCCGCTGTTTTGGCACTCAACAATCCGGAGATCGCCGCCAATTTGGATGACTGGCGCGAAAAGCAAAGTCAGGCTGTGGCTGAGAAGCCAGTCAACCCGGAAGAGTAAGAGATTCAGAGGCGCCCACTTGCAAGCGCCTCATTTGTTTCAAGCCGCCCCTAACATCTGGCCCCTAACATCTGGAAAGTTTTCGAAATGGGTTCCACACTACGTCCTGGCGACACGATTGGTATTTTGGGTGGAGGCCAGCTTGGCCGCATGATCGCGCAAGCTGCCAGCAGGATGGGCCTGAAGTGCCATATCTATTGCCCGGATGAAAACAGCCCCGCTTTTGAGGTCTCAGAAAAGAAGACCGTTGCGGCCTACGAAGACGAACAAGCACTCACCCAGTTTGCGAAAAGCGTTTCAGTCGTCACTTATGAGTTCGAAAATGTCCCCGGCGAGACAGCCCGCATTCTGGAGCAGTTTGTTCCAGTTCGCCCCGGCCCACATGCACTGAAAGTTTCCCAGGATCGCCTGGCAGAAAAGACATTCCTTTCAGAAGAAGCGGCAACGCAGGTCGCTCCCTTTATAAAGGTCGACACGCAGGCAGAGCTGGAAGCTGCGCTCATGGAGTTGGGCGGTCAGGGTGTACTGAAAACGCGCCGTTTTGGATATGATGGCAAAGGCCAGATCATGATCCGTACACCTGAGGACATCGAAGGCGCCATGAGCAAGCTTGGCAATCAGCCATCTATCCTTGAAGGCATCGTTCCGTTTGAAAAAGAGATTTCCATCATCGTCGCGCGTGGCGTGGATGGAACGGTCAAATGCTATGATCCGGCGGACAACTACCACAAGAACCACATTCTGAAGACCTCTAGCGTACCTGCAGACATCCCGGCAGAAACCGCTCAGGAAGCCATCGATATGGCAACCCGCATCGCTGTTGCGCTCGATTATATCGGAGTGATGGGCGTAGAACTGTTTGTCGTCAGAGACGGCGAGGCTACAGAGTTGAAGGTCAACGAAATAGCGCCACGCGTTCACAATTCAGGTCACTGGACAGAAGACGCTTGTCCGGTTTCTCAATTTGAACAGCATGTTCGCGCTGTTGCAGGCTGGCCACTTGGCAGGCCAACCCGAGCACACAACGTCATCATGGAAAACCTGATTGGTGATGATGTGAACTCATGGGAATCAGCACTGCTGGAGCCAAACGCTCGTCTGACGCTCTACGGTAAAGCAGAGACACGGGAAGGCCGCAAGATGGGCCACATCAACCGCCTCTCCCCAAAATCCTGATCGCGTTATCCTACAAAGAAAAAGCCCCCGAAGGTCTGATCATCTTCGGGGGCTTTCATTTAATTGAACCAGACTATCCTAGCCTAACCAGACCAAGTTGATCGCGTTTCTGGAACCGGATCAGCAACAGGATTCCAGTGATAAATAGACCACTGGCCAAACCAACCCAGATCCCTTCTGGGCCCCAGTTAAAGGTGAACGCCATCACGTAGGAAAGCGGCACACCAATAATCCAGTAACCAATCACCGCAATCACCATCGGCACTCGCGTATCTGAAAGACCGCGCAGAACACCACCAGCAACCACCTGAATACCATCAACCACCATGTACACCGCTGCAATAAAGACCAGCGGTACACCAAGGCGGATCACATCCGCTGCATCTGGATTACTGCTGTCCAGATAGAAGGAAATCAGCGTATCAGGAATCGCAACAAACAAGACCGCACCAAGCAGACCAATCACAATGGACCAGATCAGAGCCACCCAGCCAGCACGTGTAATGCCATCAGCATCGCCACGACCAGATGCAATGCCAACACGCACAACAGCGGCGTTAGCAAAACCAAGCGGAATCATGAACGCAATACCAGAGAGCTGAACCGCAATACCGTGAGCTGCAAGTTCCAGCGTCCCAATCCAGCCCATCATCAAAGCAGCAGCAGAGAACAAGCCTACTTCAGCGACCAGCATGAGGGAAATCGGCCAACCGAGACGAAGGATTTCAAAGAACGCAGGCCAGTCAGCACGCCAGAAGCGAACAAACACCTCATACTTGCGAGATTTCTCTTCCCAAAACACATAGGCAATCAAAATCACACAGGATGCCAACGCAGTCACAACAGACGCAATCCCGGCACCTAGAATGCCAAGTTGAGGAAAGCCGTAATAGCCAAAGATCAGCACATAATCGAGAAGTGCATTGACCACAGCGCTCACGACAGTCGCCCACAACACAATTTGCGAACGTTCAATGCTGGTGAGGAAGCTGCGAAGCGCCGCCACAAATAACGATGGATACATCGACCACTGCACAATGCGCAGATAATTCGCAGCAATCGCAGAAACTTCTGCTTCCTGCCCAAGAGCCAGCAAGAGGCTCTCACCGTTCCACAGCACGACCATCGCAAAAGTCGTATAAATGAGCGAAATCCAAAGGCCCATGCGCGAAGCACGCCGCACATTACGTATGTCGCCTTTACCTTCGGCTCTGGATGCCAATGGCATAACGGCTTGCAAGAACCCAAGTCCTGCCAGCCATGTCAGAAAGAACAACTGTAAAGCCAGCACGGATGCTGCCAGCTCTGTTGCGCCAAGCCAACCGATCATCAATGCATCGGTGGCATTGATTGCCATCTGCGCAAGTTGCGCACCGATCAACGGCAATCCCAAAATAAGCGTTGCATTGGACTCCCCCCACCATGCAGACATGGATGTGGGTTTGGCAACGCTGGTGCTTTCAACCCGCGTCATCATAAGCTCCTGAAGAAAAGGGCATGGAGCCCCTCCAGAACTTGAGCCTCTCAAGAACATAAACAAGGCTGGGTCCTGCAATTGACCACAGTGCCTCGCTGGGAGGAAACTTCCTATCGTAGAAACAGATCGACAAAATCCCAGTGGCTTCTTGCCTAAGCAATACCGCTAGTGAAAATGCCGATTACGCTACTTTGCAAAACTCTTCGGGAATGTCCAGAGGAATAAAGCAAGGCGCATTATCACCACCATAAACCATAATGTGTCCGCAAGGCACTTCATACCAACCTTGCCCGCCCTTTTCCAAAGGCTCTGAGACAACACTCAAGCTGCTGTTATGTAAGCGATAATATAGGCTCGGAACAATCTTATCACTAGAGCAACGCACAGCATAAAGGCGCTCACCATCAGTCAAGGCCATCGCTACGCGCAATGGAGCAATGACATCATTGCAACGCATAATCTCAAGTGTTTTCGTTAGGACCTGTTGCACAGCCCCCACAGGATCAACATCCAGACCATGACTTAACATGGCAAGAAACAGCGCTTCACTGTCCGTTGTACCCTGCCGATAACGATAAAAGTCGTCGCTGATCAAACTCTCAATCTGGCGGCGGATATCATCATACCCTCCAATCTGCCCGTTATGCATAAACATCCATTTGCCGACAGCAAACGGATGGCAGTTTGAACGAGAGGTCGCAGTGCCTGTCGATGCGCGCACATGAGCAAAGAATAAAGAGGACTTGAGGTGCTTGGTGA
This sequence comes from Pseudovibrio sp. WM33, assembly GCF_001623165.1. NCBI lineage: Bacteria > Pseudomonadati > Pseudomonadota > Alphaproteobacteria > Hyphomicrobiales > Stappiaceae > Pseudovibrio > Pseudovibrio sp. WM33. The sequence continues at coordinate 458,202 of NZ_LMCK01000090.1, read as the reverse complement.
TACTCAGAAGGTTCTCATCACCCCACGCAGGCTGCGTATCACGATAAAGACCCGGCTCTGATTTGTGACCGTACCAACCAATCCCAAAGCCATCACCATTGGTGTTCACCTTGGCTTCCGCACAATGCAGGCTCTGCGCAATCAGAGAATGATTGGGCATTGAAATCAGCTCTTCCATGAAAATGGGAGCTCCACGGTACGCAAGCCAGCGGCACATTACATTATTCTTTCTTCTGGTCGATTACCCAAATGAGGTCACTAGAGTATGCATGATCCATCAGCACGTATAAACCCCTTACCTAGAACTAGAGTAACGAGTTTTCTCAGTGAACGTTCCGTGGATCTAAAGAGAGTCTCTCAATCGCAGCTCTCGCGAGTCGAATGAACTCACTCGACTCATCTCCGAAGTCGGATATGACGAACAGTGTTTGAAGCGAATTACATGTAAATTTCCACCTCGATTTCCACTGTTCAGAAAAGCTCCTGTGACTTTTTTCGGCGGCGCAAGAGAGACTCAATCAAATACAATCAAAGGTTGTATTTTGAAAAAATAATTTCACATACAAAGTTAAAATTCATTTTGAAAGCTTTTTTTACTTATATTTTACTTCACTCACGAACATGCCAATGCCCCAATTTGAAGAAAATAAGCGCATGCTGCTGAGATTGCCTTGTCCCACAAGAGGTATTCCCCCCTTTCCCATCTATAAATTAACATAGATTCTCAAGTAAGGAGGTAGACAGCCCCCACGCAGTCTGTTAGTTACCCCGTCAAGAAGCGACGCATCAGCGGCGACGGAGTTCTTGTGACCCGTGCATATGCGCTAAGCGTTGCTATCAATCATTTCATCTATGTCGTTCTGGATACGTAATCCAGAATGCTCGAAGGTAAGGATAAACGCGTGCAGGTTCTCGTTCGCGATAATAACGTCGATCAGGCGCTTAAAGCGCTTAAGAAAAAGATGCAGCGTGAAGGCATCTTCCGTGAAATGAAGCTTCGTGGCCACTACGAAAAGCCATCTGAAAAGAAGGCTCGCGAAAAGGCTGAAGCAATCCGCCGCACTCGCAAGCTGGCTCGCAAGAAAGCACAGCGTGAAGGCCTGTTGGTCGGCAAAGGTCGTCGTTAATCCGGCGGCACTCGGGACATCACGCAGCTAAGGCTCAACTATGTTTGACGAAAAGCGTGTGAGCGGACCGAAGCTAGAATTCAGAACGGACTAACCGGTGAACCGGTTGGTCCGTTTGTTGTTTTTGCTGGTTCATTTGACCTTTTTTTGCCACACTAAAGTGTAGGCTATCGTGTCATTGCAAGGACTCTTTAAGAATGGGGCACATTCTCGTGAACAATAAACTGGCTAAAGGCATCTGTGCGTGTCTGCTCGCACTTGGCGTTGCAGCATGCCAATCCAACTCATCTGGCCTTGTTTATCAGAATGTGCCTATCGACAAAGCTGTTGGCTCTTCCTCCAACATCGATAGTCTGAGTGCCGTTGTTGACGCAAACCCAACCGACGCTGACGCCTACAACAAGCGCGGCATTGCATACGCAAAAGCTGGACGCCTTGATCAGGCTATTGAGGATTTCAACAAGTCTCTTCAGCTGAGACCAAGCTCTTATCAGGCTTATGCAAACCGAGCTTTGGTGGAGCGCCGCAAGGGCAACACGTCCCAGGCAGTGCAAGATTACAGCTCAGCACTTTCTATAAAGCCAGATTACGTGAAGGCCCTGAACGGACGCGGCAACACCTACCGCTCTATCGGACAGAACACAGCAGCGCTTCGTGACTACAACGAAGTCATTCGTTTGAACGCCGGCGATGCACAGGCCTATCACAACCGTGGTCTCATCTATCAAGCGCAGGGTTTACAGGAAGCAGCCCTCAATGACTTTTCATCGGCTGTTGGCCTCAACTCCCGCGCATATTCACCTCTGATTGCGCGAGGAGTAACCTACCTTTCTCTGAGTGATCCAAAATCTGCACTCAAAGACTTTAACGCTGCGATCGCACTCAATGGCAAGTCCGCATCTGCTTGGGCAAACCGTGGCCGCGCTGAAGAAGCTCTGGGTCAGATTACAGAAGCCCGCCAGTCCTACAGCAGAGCACTGCAGGTTTCTTCGACAAACCAGATTGCGAAGGAAGGCGCCCAGCGCCTATCAACGTCATCTGGCGTTCCGCAAGCTTAAGCTCACAAACCACATCACTTCCAAAGGCCGGGTCTCCGGCCTTTTTTATTGTCTTGCTTCCGAAGATATAGACAGCATCCAGTTAATCTCATCACGCCAGTCAATCATGCGAATGGGCGTCCCGTGAGAGCCAGTTTCGAACAACCGAAAGCGCACCGGATACCGCTTCGTTTTGCCGGTGAGTGCCTTAAACAACTGATATTGCTTCTCCCAGCTGTAAACCCTGTCAGCACTACCGTGGCCAAACACAATCGGCACGCCTGCCTTATAGGCTTCACTCGTCAACAATCGCCGGTCCGTCGCTCCGCCCAATAATATGAGGCCGGACAGCGGCCCAGCAACACCAGCCTGATCCGCAAGCCCATAGCAGACCTGTGACCCCATGGAACCACAGGCCACAATCACTTTGGCCTGCGGTGCTTCTTTCCGGTATTGTGCAATCAATTCACGAATTTCCTGAGTACCTCTGGGGCTTTCGAGCTTCACATCAGGAGACAGATAAACGCCATTATTGCGCACCATCAGGTTTTTCAAGCGATTGAAGTTACCGCCAAACGTCCAATCAGCATTCCCCTGCTTTCGATTGCCCCCCTTACCATGCAGATAAAGCAGCAACAGTTTGGTGTCGGCGTCAGGTTTCCCAACTCGGATATGCTTACGCTTGTTACCCGCAAGCACAACTGAGCGCTCTCGCACATACCAGGCAGGCCTGCTGGAAACATATCTCCCTTCAACCCGCCGCTCTGGTATTTTATCCCGGTCCCGCAAGTCACGCTGGATCTGATAGTCAAGCCGCAAGAACGCCCCGTCCATCGCTTGATCCAAAACCCGTGGATAGGCAAACAATTCGTCTTTATAAGGCCTCAGCTCAAAACCAGCAGCCTTCGAGACCAGCAGCGCTGACATGAATAAGCTGCTTAACAAATACCCAAAGATCCTGAAGTGGCCTCGCATGCAGCACCTCCGAAATAACGCATCACTTATGGCTTTAGGTAATCATACATAACCCGGCCATAAGGTAGCGTGAGGTCCGTAATGAAATGAACCCCACCGAGTGATTTAAGCATTGGTAGCTCAGCCACTGGCGCATTGGCATGATGGAACAATTGCAAGCTCGCTGGACCAGACCACGCGCCCTTCACCGTCACATCAGACGCCTCATAGGCAACCAACTGAGCAATGGCCAAGGAACCGTCAACATCTGGAATGAGCTTCAGATTCACCTGGGTTTTCTGAAGTTTCTTGAGGACCGCATCAGGGTGACACTGCGTGCCATGTTCCACATCATAAAGAAGGTGCTGATACTTATAACCCATGGTCGCAATAGCGATGGTCACATCATCAAAGACCAAATGCCCGGTCAATGTCGCTCCTGATATACTCAGCTCAGGTAGGCCGAGTTTCTTCGGGAAACCCCAGATCTCGCGCCCACCAAAAATCGGCGGCGTATCATCAAGAAACATTTGTTGCGTGAAGTTCACAGGATGATCACCAAACTTGGCCGGAATCACGATACCAGACTCGGTGTAGTCCCCAAAGCCAGCAGAATCCGGCATGCGGATCACCTCGAACATTACCGTATTGGACCCATCCGGCTCCAAAGGCTCAGGCAAAGCTTCACGAATAGCGTCGGGGTCACTTTCATAGGAGACCACAAAAAACTCGCGGTCGATAAACCTGTATGGCCCCTTGGGATAAGCAGGAGAAGCAATCGGCATAGAAGCCTGTTCAAGAATATCGGCAATTTTCATGGACCACCTCGATCATGAAAGAGTGTGAACCGCGGCCAAATCACAGCCAGCACGCTCTCACCATAAGCGCCGATATTTTGGATGTTGCCCCTTGGGTTTTGGGGTGACACTTTCAGAGCTCACCCCAAACACTTTTTTAATCAGCTTGTTACGTCAATTTCTTTGAAAGTAGCCAGTGGTGCTTTTTCGCGAATAACCCAGTTCAACGCACCAAGCTCTACTTTTAACGTCGGATGAACCAGTCCCAACACGCGCAGCTCGCTCGCTCCAGTGCCTGCATGGGTTTGATTTACACGGCTTGCTATATTGAGTGTAGTCGTTGATTGATCAACACTCCAACCAATTCGATCACCAGCAACAAAGGCAACCTTACGACCCGTTCTGGTCGTACCAATCGGAATACCGTCAAACAGCTCAACAGAAGCAAGACGCTCTGTATCAATATGATAATCAGCGATCATCATCAGACCCAACAGGTAATAATATCCCGCCTCTTGAGAAAGCCCCTGCCGGCTCACCTGATCAACCAGATCACTTCGCCCACGAACACCTTTCAACGAGTGTAGGCTTGCAACAAAAATCATCTTTTCACCCCGCGTCATAGACGTAGCGCTCAGGAATGCTCGTGTGCTACGCTGGCGAATGGCCATATCACCAAGCATCTCGCGCATCGTCTCATCGGCAACGGTCGGGCTGGCCTTGAGAGCCTCGCTTAAATTGGTTGTCGCCAGAACTCCACTAAATGCCGTACCAACGCCCCCCGGAATAAACACAGTTGCGAGATTTGTCAGACGGTTAGACGTTGCATAGGCCCAGGCAGCCTTATCAAGCGCGTCAGAGAGTGGAGGGAATGTCGTATAAGGGTCAACATTCGCCGCAACAGCTATATAGCGCCGGGCTTTATCTCGCCCAACAACAGCCGCTGCAACACTCTCAACCGCAGAGGTCTTCTTTCCACTTTCCTTAGACGGGGCAGTCGCTCCGGAATTTCCGGTAATGGTGTTCACAGTACCATTCAGCAACAAGCCGACGCCATCAGCCGTGGAACTCAGTGTCTCTTTGGGAGAGGTTACAAGGCTACCGAGAAACGTCAGAGGTTTGGCGACCGCAGTCACAACGCCCTCGCCTGCCTGAGAAACCGTATCCAGTTCTTGAATGCCCTTCAGCGCATGAAGTTCATTGATACGCTTCTTCAATGTCGCCGTACCGCGCACTTTATAGGTCTTGCCATGAACTTTGAGGCTGTAAACCAGCAATGTCCCGTTCCGCAAAACAGGCGGCACAATCTCGTAATTACTGCCACGCGCAGCAACGCCTTCTTCCTTCAGAATCTGGGAGAAACCAAGATCAGTCGAAGCAGAATGAGATGGCGATGAGACAACTGCAACCACGATAAAGATTGCAAGCAGCAAGGAACAGCGCAGAAGAACGCGAACAGTTTGCGCAGTAGACATATGATACCCGAACTCAGAACAACTCTTACTAAAGGCTCTATTCTTCAATAATGATCAGAAAAGGGCAGCGCCTCTGGCAAATTTCGGGGTTGAAACGAAAAATCGCAGAAGCACGCTGCTCCTGCGATTCTCAAAACCTTTGAAACCTGAGGGTTTCTTAGACTGTCAGCACAGCTGTTACCACACAAGCAAGCAGGAATACGATTCCCGGTACAATGTGCGACCTGTCACCAGATGCCATGCCAACGCCAACTGCAATCACTGTTGCGATTGTGGTGATGCTTGCCCAAACCGTCCCGGCAGTACCACCAAATCCAATCATTGCAATAACGAGTACAAATGTGAGAGCTGCAAGAATTCCAACCTTTGAGAAGTTGATGAAGTTCTTGTAGGTCTTCTCGTGTTCCTTATAGTCCATAACAGACGCGCTCCCGTCAGCCATGCTTCCCCCTCGAAACAAGTAGTTTTCCTAATATCAGTCTTTAACACCACATGGTCCGGTGACGCAACTTCCCTAAAGAACCACTCAAAAGATAACCCAGGTTCCGGGGATAATTCCAACGGCCCGAGTATGTGCCTCAATCCTCACTAGACAAACCACATAAGTCCAGTTGGTGCTTTTGATGGGCGTTCAACGTATCCAGCTCAAACCCATCAATCTGCTCATTAAACAGTTGATGGAAGTTAAGCTCAGCTCGCAAGTGAAGGAACACAGATCCAAGCCCAATAGCCGCCCTGTCCATAAAGACAAAGTAACGAGGTATTTTCACCGGCCCCAGTTCTTTAAGGGACTGATGCACACGAAACGCCTCTTGTCGTCCATAAGCCGCTGGAGAAACACCATCGGCAATCGAGCGTACTCTGTCGCTGAGCAACGGGCCAAAAATAAAGCTAGCCCAGATATTCAAGGTCTCAATAAGCTCAGTCGTCAGCCCAGCAAAACCCCAAGTCTCATAAGCAGCAACCACACGGTCCTGATCATCTTCAAGCAAACCGTGATACAGATCCACCACGCCTTGCACAAAATCTGGCGGAAAGATGCGCACGCATCCGTAATCCAGCAAATTCACACCAGCAGGCTCCGCACCATCCTCAAAGATCGTGTAATTCCCAAGATGGGGATCGCCATGGATCACACCATAATGCGCAAACGGATGCCACCATGCCTTGAACATCACTTGCGCAATCTTGTTACGCGCTTCCAGCTTCTCCTGTCGATAAGCCAACAGTGGACGCCCTTCCAGCCAGCTCATGGAAAGCAAACGCCGTGTTGACAGATCTTCAAACACTTCTGGAATCTGGATCTGCTCATCTGCAGCAAAAACATTGGCATAGAGCTTTGAATGTCGCGCTTCCCGTCGATAATCCAACTCTTCCCGCAGTCGGTCGCCAACTTCCTTTGCAATTTCAGAAGTCTCGATCGCAGGCCTGAAACGTCGATGCAGAGCAAGCAACATGTCAAATTGGTTCAGGTCAGCTTCAACCGCACTATCCATATCCGGATATTGCAGCTTACAGGCCAGCATCGCCCCATCCTGATCATAAGCTCTGTGCACTTGACCAAGAGAAGCCGCTGCTGCAGGCTCTTTCTCAAACTTATCGAACTTGCCTTGCCAGCCCGGGCCAAGCTCAGCTCGCATACGCCTCTTAACAAAAGCCCACCCCATAGGAGGTGCATTCGCCTGAAGGCTTGCCAGTTCTGCTGCATATTCGGGAGGCACGGCATCCGGAATCGTCGAAAGAAGTTGCGCCACCTTCATCAGTGGCCCTTTGAGTTCACCAAGAGATTCTGCGATAGAAGCCGCATTCTTCGCAGGGTCTTGATCCCAACCAAACAGCTTACCTGCTGCAAGCTTGGCTGCGATGCCACTCATATTTCCACCAACCTTGGCATAGCGGCCAAGACGGGCGGTCATTCTGTTTGCTTCCCGGTCACGAGATGAAGGCATATGGGGTTCCTGCGTCTCACACTCTTATTGCAATATATAGTGCACTGCAAAACCTAGCAGAAAACGCAGAGAACCCAAGGGCGCTTTTAGAAATTACCTAATCACATATTTGCTCAGGCTTGCTCAACTCTCTCCACAAACTCCAGTTCAAGCAAGCTTTCAACAGCATTACCATGCGAGGCAACATACTCGCCCCAACCAGAAACACTCTTAAACCCTCCAGTCCCGGAGCCGGGCACTACAGTCATCGAAGAGCGAACAGTCTCCGCATCAAACACCCCGCTCTCCTCAACAAGGAACGTGCCTTCATGCGAACCATATCGACCAGAAATCTGCGTGTACCCCGAGTATTTGCCCTCTTTCTCTGTTACATAGGCCAAAAGATAAAACATGTTCACCTGCCCAACGATTTCTCCGCTGAGGGGTCCATGGGCGCGAACTGATGCAAACTTGCTCGCCATAGAAAGCGCTTCTGCGATCTCTTCTTTCCATTCTTCAACTTTGTAGGTGCATTTAATCTTTGCCATTTTCAGCTCCTTGCATTGGGAGCCGAACACCTACTGCGTCAAAACCAGAAGGGCTTGTAAAAGCGCGACAGCTGCTATCTTTTATGCCTATGCCAAATCAGGATGACACCTCAAACCAGATCAGCGGCTTGCTAGACCAGCAGCGCAGCCTCAAACACTTCAATCTGGACTGGCTCACTCCAGCTGAGTCATTACAGGAAGCCATCGAGTTCTATTGGCTGATCACATGGGATCTTCGAGGCAAGCCTCCATATAAGCAAGCTAACCTGCCCCACCCATCCCAACACATTGTCATCGACACATTGCAGACGACAGGCGTGTTTGGCATTAACACAGGCGTTTTCCATTACACCTTGCAACTGAGAGGCCGCGTATTTGGGGTAAAGTTTCGCCCTGGAGCCTTTGCAGATTTCTTCCGATACAACCCATCCTCGCTCCTCAACACTCACGAAAATATTGAACCGTTCCTCAGTATTTCCGAGCAGCAACTGATAGCAAAGTTAAAATCGGCTGATGATCCAACAGTATTCGCTGTACAGATGGACAACCTTCTGATTTCACATAAACATCCCTCAACTTCTAAGGCGAAGGATGCCGGTGCACTCGTAGACCTCATTGCGATAACAGACGAAATTAACAATCTGAAAGATCTTTCCAGGATCTCAGGTTTCCAGCCAAGAACAATCCAACGACTCTTCCATAGCCACGTCGGCGTTAATCCCAAATGGGTGATCGAACGCTACCGCATGCTGGCCGCGGTTGATGCGATCAACAACGGACAAGACCTCAACCTAACAGACTTGGCCCACTCCCTCGGCTACTTCGACCAATCCCATTTCAACAACGCCTTCAAGAAACTAACAGGCCACACACCAAGTCATTACCTACCAGCGTCTCAGCCTTCCTAAACACGTTCCTCAGCGATCATATCAAGCGCTCGTGCGATAGTTGATGCGTGCGTTTTGATGCCTTTGTAGTCCAACTGCTCATCAGTTAACTCAAGCAACTGTGTCTTTAGGCCTTGGGCTAGTTGATCACCATCCGGATGCTCTAACAGGCCATGAACGGGATCATGATGAACCCTGATAGTGAAGAGGATATCTCCACTGTTAGGCAGACGTCGCAATGTCTGCTTCTCAACGCGCACATAAAGCTGCTCAAATGCCTGATCAGCCTCACAAAGAACATCACCGCACAAACCCGGAATCGGATGATGAAGCTCAGCGTCCGTGTACAAAGACCAGTTCAGTCGCCAAACGGGCTTATCTGCCTCCAACCTTTCAAAGATCCGCTGAACCATGTGTCCCATGCGATGTCCATTGAAATCCGGTACCCCTTCATGGATTGCACTCATTGAACCGCCGAACTTTTCCGCCAAAGACCAACTGGAAGGGAAACAAAGGCTTGCTGCAACAAGCCTATACCCGTCATCGCCTTTACGCATCAGCACCAGATCTTCCTGAACGACACGGGAGATAGCTAGTAGTGGCGGTTCAGCACAAAACGATAGCTGAACACGCTTTCCTGCATTCTTCACGCAAAGAGAGTTATCCGAGTGAAGCTCATAAAGGGTGGGGAATTGATCAGGCAGATGGACAGCAAGAAGGTCTGCTACTTCGCGCTGAGCTGCCTCTGTATCCGCCTCTGCAGCAAACACGAAGGCTTTAGGGTCAGTGATGAGTCGCTCTTTTTCATCAAGGTACACAGCTAAAAACTCATCGGGCTCAATCCACTCTCTCAAATCATGAGGCTCGAGCCCAACGGTAAACGGCCTCTTAGAGCCATCATAAGGTGTGTAAGCAAATCGCGACATAAAACACCCTCCCCGCACAAAACATGCACCGGAAGGAGGGCGTTCATCAACCTATACGAGTTACCCGAGCTCTTTCATGAAATGAGCAAACGAAATGATGCCTTCTGGCCACGGCCCCTGACCGCTTTCAGAATTGATATGGCCACTTTCACCAGCATCTTGCAAACGTGCATTCCAGAGCTTGGCAAGCTGCTCAGCACGCTCATAAGTGCAGTACGGATCATTGCGGCTCGCCACAACCTTGGCATGGAACGGCAGCGGAGAGGTTGGAAACGGACCAAAGCTATGCAACTCAGCAGGCACGCATGAGCTGTCATCAACATCTGCAGGCGCAACCAGATAAGCACCCTTCACCCAGTTCTTGATGCGAGGCGCAGCATGAACCACTGCAGCAACACCAGCGGAATGTGCAACAAGCACCACCGGACGCGTAGCTTCCTCGACCGCTTTCACAACGGCATTCACCCATTCCTCAAGGTCTGGCTTGCTCCAACTGCTCTGCTCAACGCGCCGACCAGTGGAGAATTTTGTTTCCCAACGGCTTTGCCAGTGGTTTGCGTCGGAGCCATGCAGGCCGGGGACAATGAGAATGTCCGCCTCAGAAATCTTCATAAGGTTCCTCAATACGTGGTCGTGCTAAAAAGTCTGGCAGCTTAATAGGACGAAAATACCCAGTTTTCAAAGCGCCAGCCCAATCTCCACGTTGATTACGCGCAGCTTTTCTACTGGCATGGTCCCAATCGTAGTTCACCATCCGCTCTTCAAAGGACCATCGCGTCCCGACACGGGTCACAATCATGTACCGCGCATGGGGGCTTCCAACTTCCATCGTATGTGCATGAGGCTTGTCATCATCATAGGCTGGCAGCCCAACACTGCCTGCGTTCATCACGATTTGTCCGGTCGTTTCCAACCAGATGACCCGAGGGATGTGGGAGTGCCCACAAACAACCAGTGGAGACGCCACATTTCCAACGTGCTCTAACACGTATTCCGGCGATGCAATTTTGGTGTGGTCCCCACAAAGTTCTTCAGTGAGATAAACATTATCAGCTGACGGCGTCCCATGGCACAGGAACACATTCTCGACATGCTCCATTTGCGTCGGCAGTTGCTTCAGCCACGCTTTGGATTCGTCAGAAAGCAGCGAATAAGCATGCGCATCACTTGGACCCATTTTGGATTGGACATGGTCCACCAAATGTCGGTCATGATTGCCGCGCACAGTCAGCCAGTTTTCCGCAATGAGATACTGAGCCGTTTCTTCTGGCCACAACGGCCCCGAAACACAATCACCCAGATTAAACACCAGATCCGGAGACTTCCGCTTTATGTCGCGATGAACAGCTTCCAGAGCAGGCAGGTTACCGTGAATGTCCGAGATAACCGCAATTCTCATAGTCATGACTCCTGATCGGCATTAGTCCCATTAAAAACTAAGAAGGACTATGTTGTCAGCGAGGTTCGCCCAGCAGTGTCAAAACATTGCCAAACGGATCATGAAAATGTGCAAGAACTCCGCCCCACACCTGCTTTTCAGGCGGGTTGGTAAAGGCAACGCCTTTTTCACAAAGGCGCTCATAAGTATCGACAATGTCATCAACCTGAAGAGACGCGCCGAGAAAACGACCAATGTATTCTTGGTCTTCCTCGTTGTGTGCTTGCTCGATGATGAGCTCTGCATTGTCGAGCTTGGCACCAAACGCGCCAAGCTCTGGCATATCCCAGTTAAGAGGAAGGTCGAGCGTTTCGGCATAAAACTCCCTGGCCTTTTCGATATCTCTCACGAAAATCCGCAGACCATAAAGCTTCATCTTCCCCTCCACTCCTGTGCACGGGCGACTTAGGCTTCGCCAAAGACCCGCTTGAAGATCACATCTACATTCTTGGTGTGGTAACCAAGGTCAAAGCGCTCACGAATTTGTTCTTCAGAAAGATGCTTGCGAACGTCTTCATCCGCCAGCAATTCAGTCAGGAAGTCCACCTTAGCATCACCAGAAACCTGATAGCTGTCCCAGACCTTCATCGCATTGCGCTGAACAAGACGATAGCTGTCTTCACGAGACGCACCGGCCTGAGTCAGTGCTAGCAAAATGCGCTGTGAGTGCACCAGACCACCAAGGCGATCCATGTTACCCATCATACGCTCTGGGTAAACCATCAGATTTTCCATAACGTTTGTCAGGCGTGCCAAAGCAAAGTCCAGCGTTACAGTCGCATCAGGACCGATCATACGCTCAACGGAAGAGTGCGAGATATCGCGCTCATGCCACAGTGCAACGTTCTCCATCGCTGGCAATGCGTAAGAGCGAACCATACGAGCAAGACCAGTCAGGTTCTCGGTCAGCACCGGGTTCCGCTTATGCGGCATAGCAGAAGAACCCTTCTGGCCTTTGGAGAAGAACTCCTCAACTTCCAGAACTTCTGTGCGCTGCAAATGACGAACTTCAGTCGCCAGACGCTCAACGGAAGACGCAATCACACCCAGAACTGCGAAGAACATGGCATGACGATCACGAGGAACAACCTGAGTGGAAACAGGTTCTGCACCAAGGCCCAGCTTCTCAGCAACATGCTCTTCAACACGCGGGTCAATGTTTGCAAATGTGCCAACTGCACCGGAAATAGCACAGGTCGCGATCTCTTCACGAGCCAATTCAAGACGCTTCTTACAACGGTCAAACTCAGCATACGCCTGCGCCATTTTCAGACCAAAGGTCACTGGTTCAGCATGAATACCGTGGGAACGACCGATAGTTACGGTGTCTTTGTGCTCATAAGCACGGCGCTTCAAAGCAGCCAGCAGCTTTTCCATGTCGGCCAGCAGAAGGTCTGCAGCGCGAACCAGCTGAACGTTGAAGCAAGTGTCCAGAACGTCAGAAGAGGTCATGCCCTGGTGCACAAAGCGTGCTTCCGGACCAACGATTTCAGCAAGATGCGTCAGGAACGCAATCACATCATGCTTGGTTTCACGCTCGATCTCATCAATCCGCGCAATGTCGAAGGTAGCTGGACCACCTTTCTCCCAAATCTTCTCAGCAGATTCTTTTGGGATCACACCCAGCTCTGCCAGAGCATCACAAGCATGAGCTTCAATCTCAAACCAGATGCGGAATTTCGTTTCAGGAGACCAAATAGCGACCATGTCAGGACGCGAATAGCGCGGGATCATGCCAGTCCTCGTATGCGTTACAATTCTGTCGCAGGATGTAGCAGGACAGGCTCTCTAGAACAATGCCAGAAAGCTCCGGCAATGCCGAAAAAACGCGTTTTTTAGAGAATTCAACGTTGCTATGCGCACTATGAATATTTCTTCATCACCCGAAAAAAGAACCTGCAATTTTCAGTCAACTTGTCTGCAACGAAACACAATCAAATCCAGAATGGAAATCCCCCTTGGGTGGCATCTGTTGCATACTAATTTATAACCAACTTGAGCTCTGCAAAACTTTCCTTATGCTGAGCATCTAAGACGTTTCAAAGTGGTTCTTGAGGGGGAAGTCACATGCAACTGGGTGCATTTTCAATCAGCCTGACGGTTAAAGACATCAAAGCATCAATCTCGTTCTATCAAAAGCTCGGCTTCGCATGCGATCCCGGTTGTGATGGTACAGATGGCTGGGCGATCATGAAAAATGGCGAGACAATCATCGGGCTGTTTCAGGGAATGTTTGAAAAGAACATGCTCACCTTCAATCCAGGCTGGGATCAGCAAGCACAAGCCCTCGATAAATTCCTCGATGTGAGGGAACTCCAAAAGCGATTGAAAGCTGATGGCATTGAAGTTCACGGACAAGAAGCAGACGAGACCACATCAGGTCCAGCGAGCTTCACTGTGATTGATCCGGATGGAAACCCTATCCTGATAGACCAACACCGCTAGTGGGCAAAGGGTCAGCAGCAAACAAGAGAGCCAGCAAAGTCATATTATAACTCCGACAAACGTTGAGCTTCAGTAAGCTACTCAGTTCCCTCTAAACTCCTCTCAATAATCCAGTGAGGTTTGTGAGTGACTGTGCCTTCAAGTGAATTAGCCAATACCAAAGCCTGTTACCTGGAGTCCGACACCCCGGACAGGCAAGCGCATTTCATCGAAAGTACATTTTTCATCCACGACGATGGAATCTTCTCTGCCCAAAGCAAGGTCAATTCCGCCTCTCCCTATACTTCGCTACGGTTCGAACATAACGCATTAAGACTTGGCATAATCGCCATCTGACACATTCAGATAAACATTTTCGGAGATAAAATGAGTGAGTTTACGCCTCGGTTTGCAGGCTATGAGAAGAAAGTAAGAGACAGCTTTGCCCGCCAGCCAGCCATGGCCTCATTGAGTATTGAAATCGCCAGAGTAGAACCCGGCATCGTCGAGCTGACCATGCCGTACAACAAAGATTTTGCCCAGCAACACGGCTTCCTTCACGCTGGCATCGTCACCACAGCCCTCGACAGCGCAGCCGGATACGCAGCCTTCTCGCTGATGGACGAAGACGCCGCCGTGCTTACAATCGAGCTTAAAACCAATCTGATGAACCCTGCTGCAGGTGAGCATTTTGTATTCCGCGCAAAGGTCGAGAAACCAGGCCGCACAATCACCTTCGTCAACGCCACCGCCTACGCAATCAAGGACGGCACTGAAAAGAAAGTCGCCACGCTATCAGGCACCATGATGTCCGTCCGCGGCAGAGCCGACGTTCAGCAATGAAGCTGGGAAAGGGCGCTGAGCCAATAATAGGTGAAGGCTTAAGTTAGGCGACCAATCTCTCATGTTACAGTCTTACAGAGGAAAGTCTCGGCATGCAAAAAAGCGAAAGCCAAAGGTCCGCCTTTAGAACTCATCCTAAGAAAATTTAAGCCCGCTCCATTTCTTACAGCTTATCAATCAGCCGTTCAATCAATGCGAGACCATTGCACCAGTAGGTTGACTCAATAGCAGGGCGTTGCAGGATCCCACCACTTTCTTAATGGGTTAACACTCTGCAAAACAACACAATATGCAGTTCTCTCAACGCCCGACAAACCTACAACTCAAACTGAAAATTCTTTATATAGCGGAGGTTTTGGCAAGCTAATCTTTACGAACGCATACCAACTCATCTTTGATTAAAAAAATGCTCTGCCTTGGCGTTGTAGCAATCAAACCACTTGTTAGGAGCCCTTCAATATCACTTATTAGCTTTGAGTTGTTCTTCGAGATTTGGTCGCGATCAAATCTAATCGGCTCATCCAGTCGCATTGTCTGCACGGTAAACCCACTGACATCGACAAATACGATCCACAATGGAGCAATAAATGCCGCAATTAATGCTAAAACAGTAAATAATCTTTGCAAACGATATTGTTTTTCTTTCTTAGTTTCAAATCCTTCGGAAATATATTCCTTAAGCTCTGGACTTAAATATGCAACTGCATCACATAAATCTTCAAAAAACTGAGAAATTACTTCATCGGACACCTCAGACTCATATTGGTATTGAGGCGTATGCTGCCCATCAAACTGAATTTCTTGCCCGAATCTAAAACCATCTTCCTTTTTATTTGGGTTCGTTTGAAGCGGATAATAAAAAAAATCAACTCTGCATTCTGCAGTTTTTTCAAGCAGGTAAGAATTGAAATTAGATAACACTGCACTTCAGTGAATAGTTGATGAGCTTCCTGATCTGTACGCGAAGAGCTTCCGACATAGATCACCCATCGTCCGTTCTTGCGTTTAATACAGCAATTGTTTGTATTCAAATATCCAATGATGTCCTTCAAAACTAAGGACGACAGCTCTTTTTCTACGAGTAGATTTTTTAGAAAGTCCCTTTGTTCTTGACTTAAGATTAGACTATCAACAGGGCTAGTGGTCATAACCTACCTTTTAATGAAGTAACGGGAGACAAAAAATCTCCCGCACAAATGACCTTTAATGTTTTAGCTTAGGCCTTATCCATCTCTTCCAGTTCATCAATGAACCGTTCGATCACTGCCAAGCCTTTCTGCCAGAAGGCTGGGTCGGTTGCGTCCAGACCGAATGGCGCCAGCAGTTCACTGTGGTGCTTGGTGCCGCCCGCTTTCAGCAGATCAAAATACTTCTGCTGGAAGCCATCCTCAGCTTCTTCGTAAACCGCATAGAGCGAGTTCACGAGGCAATCACCGAAGGCATAGGCGTAAACATAGAACGGCGAATGGATGAAATGCGGAATGTAGGTCCAGAAGTTCTCATAGCCGCCTTCCAGGTCAATCGCCTCACCGAGGCTTTCTTCCTGAACACCCATCCAGATCGCAGATATCTGCTCAGCGGTCAGCTCGCCTTCCTTACGCAGCTCATGCACCTGACGTTCAAAAGTATAGAATGCAATCTGACGCACAACCGTGTTCAGCATGTCTTCCACTTTGGCAGCCAGCATGATCTGACGTTTTTCAGGTGTCTCAGCCTTTGCGAGCAGGTCCTTGAAGGTCAGCATCTCACCAAACACGGAAGCAGTCTCAGCCAGTGTCAGCGGGGTCGGCGCCATCAGCGCACCATTTGGCGCTGCAAGAACCTGATGAACACCATGTCCAAGTTCATGCGCCAGTGTCATCACATCGCGAATTTTGCCTTGATAGTTGATCAGCACAAACGGGTGTGCGCTTGGCACGGTCGGATGAGAAAACGCACCAGGTGACTTACCCGGACGGGATGCAGCATCAATCCAGTTTTTATTGAAGAACTGCCCTGCAATTTCAGAAAGCTCCGGCGAGAATTTCGCATAAGCGTCCAGAACCGTGCCTTTTGCTTCATCCCATGGAATATCGCGCGTATCAGCTTGCGGCAACGGGGCGTTACGATCCCAGAAGTTCATTTTCTCAACGCCAAGCCACTTGGCTTTCATCGCATAATAACGGTGCGACAAACGCGGATAAGCAGCGCGGACTGCATCAACCAGCGCATCAACAACTTCACGCTCAACACGGTTGGCAAGGTGGCGGCTGTCAGCAATATCATCAAAGTTATGCCAGCGGTCGTAAGTATCTTTATCTTTCGCCAGCGTGTTCATGATCAGCGTAAAGATGCTCAGATTTTTGCCGAACGTTTTCGCAAGCGCTTCAGCAGCCTTCTTGCGCATGTCCCCATCAGGTCCTTGCAGCAAGTTCAAGGTCTGCTCAATGGAAAGCTCGTCACCATCAATCTCATAACGAGAACCAGAAATTGTTTCATCAAACAACCGGTTCCAGGCGGCAGCACCGGTCACGTGCTTCTCATGAAACAGCTGCTCAATTTCCTCACTGCGCTCATGCGGGCGTTCTTTGCGCAGGTCTTCCAGCCAGGGGCGATAATACGCCAGCTTTTCAGAGTTCAGCGCTTTTTCCAGAACCTCGTCTTCAATCTTGTTCATCTCAAGCGAGAAGAACAGCATATGAAGGCTCGCAGTCGTCAGTTTTTCCTGCACATCGCCATAAAATTTCTGACGAGCTGGATCTGTTGTGATGCTGGTGTAAGCCAGACCGGCAAAAGAGCCGATACGCCCCATCAGATCTTCAAGTTCCTCATAACGACGCACAATTTCGGCGAGCTCATCGCCAGAACGTGTTGCAATTTCAGCAAGCTTGCCTTTGCAGTCTGCTTCAAACTGCTCTGCCAGTTCTTTCGCACGCGCCATATCCTGATCAATCGCAGGATCATCAATAGAGCTGTAAAAAACTGAAAGGTCCCACTCCGGCAGTTCACCAAGGGCAGAGCCTGCCGTGGCTGCATCAGCGCTTTGATAGGTGATGGAAAATGGAGTGACGTGCTTGAGTGTCATATGAGCGTCCGATTATGGGATGGCATTGCGCCAGAAAAGAAACCTGAGGTCTGCAAAACAAGTTCTGCAGTACACTGTTTTAATATGCGTCCAATCCTTACACATGCAATGGCGTCTTTTAACAAGATCCCCAAAATGAAGTGGGCAATTTGTTTACCAAATTAGGTGCAGGATGACCTGAATTGGCACACTATGCATTACTGCCCAATCGATTTGAAGGGATTTCCCATGGCACAGCGCATTTTGATCGTAGATGACGATCCGGTCCAACGCCGCTTGCTGGAAGAAGCCGTAAAGCGGTTCGGATACCGCTCCAAAAGCTGTGTCGATGGTCGCGAAGCGCTGGAAATCCTTACAGGAACTGCCCAATCAGAAATCGATCTGGTTATCCTTGATCTGATGATGCCAGAAGTGGACGGCTTTCAGGTCCTGAAAGAAACCCGCGACGCTAAGAATGCAGTACCTGTCATTGTTCAAACAGCCAACGGCAGCATTGAAACTGTCATTGAAGCTATGCGTGCTGGTGCACAGGATTTCGTTGTAAAACCAAGCCGTCCTGAGCGCTTGCAGGTGTCCATCACCAACCTACTCAAAGTTGCGACGCTGGAAGGTGAACTCACCCGCATCCGCAAGCACACAGAAGGCACCCTCACCTTCGATAATATCGTCACGCGGTCTGAGCCGATGGATCGTGTCCTGCGGCTGGGCGAAAGAGCTGCCTCCTCCAACATTCCGATCCTCATTGAAGGCGAGTCTGGTGTTGGTAAAGAGCTGATTGCGCGCGCTATTCAAGGTTCCAGCGAGCGCCGGTCCAAGCCGTTTGTCACCGTAAACTGCGGCGCTATTCCAGATCATCTGGTGGAATCCATTCTCTTCGGTCACGAGAAAGGTGCATTCACCGGCGCTGTCGATAAACACATGGGCAAGTTTCAGGAAGCCAGCGGCGGGACTCTCTTCTTAGACGAAGTCGGCGAGCTCCCACTGGAAGTACAGGTAAAACTCCTGCGCGCGCTGCAAGAAGGGGAAGTTGACCCAGTTGGTGCGCGCAAACCGATAAAAGTAGATTTCCGCCTGATCTCAGCAACAAACCGACGTCTGATCGATCAGGTAAAAGAAGGTAAGTTCCGGGAAGATCTGTATTATCGCCTCAACGTCTTCCCAATTTGGATCCCTCCCCTACGAGATCGTAGTGAGGATATTCCTGAGCTTACCCGTCATTTCCTTGCGCGTTTTGCTGCAGAAGAAAGCAAGCCTCAAGTCACGGGCATCACATCTAACACGGTCAATATGCTTAAGAGTTATGACTGGCCTGGCAACATTCGCCAACTTGAAAACGCAGTATTCCGCGCCGTTGTCCTGTGCGATGGTCCAAGCCTGACATGCGATGACTTCCCGCAAATAGCTCAAGCGACTGATACGCCAATGAGTTACGCGGCAGCACCGCCTGCCGGAAACAAAGAACCGCAAGCTGACGTCTATTCTTCATCCCTAAGTGTAGCGAGTAAATGGGAGGAACAGCAGGACGAACGATTTCTTCAGGTCGAGGCCGTTTCAGCCTTCGACGCGGAGCAACCTCCCTTTGGATATATGCGATCACTCGATGGCGAGGGCCACGTGCGTACGCTCATCAGTGTTGAAGAGGAAATGATCCGGACAGCAATCTCCCATTACGGAGGCCGCATGACCGAGGTTGCCAAGCGTTTGGGCATCGGGCGCTCAACGCTTTATCGCAAGCTGAAGGAATATGGTCTGGAAGAAACTCCGGAAAGCAAAACTGCGCACTAAAGCTTAGTTTGCAGGATGGTTGGAAGCGAATGAGTAAGCCTCGCGCAAGCCACAGGCACGCGTGCATCTCAATAAATCGATAAAGCATAGCGACTAACAAAAAACCGTGGGTTTAAGTTCATATCACTGATCCTTGAATTTAAAACATCACGCTGTCGTGCTATCTCAAAACGCATTAGTGTATATGCGTAATAAATATAAGTTTGGGCAAAACAACACTCTTAATTTTTGAGGCACTCTTCTTGTGCCTATAAAGATCAAAGAGTTATCAGGTGGGTAGTCATAAATGTTTGGTAGAACGAGCACATCAGCATTGCTCGCAGGGGCAGTTATTGCGCTTTCGTCAACTATGTATTCTGCGCAAGCCGCAATTCCTGACAATTTTGACGAGCAGCTCGAGCAAGTAAACCTCGCTCAGTCAAATCCTGTTGCGCAGGAAATTCAGCAGGCGCTTAGCAAAAAACACCGCCGCCAGAACTTCCATGCAAAACGCGAAGCAGCTGCCGCAAAACTGTTCTACGAAAACAGAAGCTTCCAGCCCGCCTGGGTCCTGAAAGGCAAGCTCTCCACCAGTGCTTTGTCCGTTATGGAAACTCTGCAATCAGCCGATAAAGAAGGCCTGCACGCCGCCGACTACCCGGTGCCAGCAGCAGGCTTCAATGCAGATGGCAAAGCAACCCCAGAGCAAATCGCGGAAGCAGAACTTGAGCTGACCCACTCGATCCTCAAATACGCAGAGGATGCCCAGGCTGGCCGCGTCAGCCCCTATGCGATTTCCGAGGACATTACCCTTCGTCCGGAAAGGCCAGACCCGATTGAAGCGCTGACATCCATAGCGCACTCGGTTGCTCCGGCAAAAACTCTTGCGGCCTTCAACCCTCCGCATCCAGAATACAAAGCGCTGAAAAAGCAGCTTGCCGAACTAAGAGAACACACTGAAAATGGCAGCCTTGAAAAGCAAGTTGTCATTCCAGCCGGCAAAGTCCTGAAAGTTGGAGTAAAAAGCTCCCGCGTTGCCGTTCTTCGCGAACGCCTGAGTGTTCCGACAGTTGAATCTCAAATGAACGTCTATACGCAGGATCTGGCTTATGCCGTTGAAGCCTTCCAGGCTGCAAACGGCTTGCATCCAGATGGCGCGGTTGGCCCACGCACACTGCTTGCCCTCAATGGGCGCGTTAGCGGTGACCCAATCAATGACGTTATTGCAAACATGGAACGCTGGCGCTGGATGCCGCGCGAGCTGGGCGAAACCCATCTGCGCGTGAATATTCCAGAGTTCATGGTTCGTTTGAACATGGATGGCTTTGTTCTTTATGAAACCCGCGTCGTTGTTGGAAAACGCTCCAACAAAACACCGGTCTTTTCAGACAAGATGCAGCATGTGATCGTAAATCCATACTGGAACGTCCCATACTCCATCGCATCAAAAGAGCTTTTGCCGGAACTGCGCGCAAGCAACCCACAAAGCTACCTGCAAAAGGGCAACTACGAGATCGTGTATGGCGGCAAGATCGTTGATCCTCGCCGTGTGAACTGGGATGCCGTGACCTTCAAGCAGATCCGCATCCGTCAGCGTCCGGGACGCGGCAACGCGCTAGGCAAAATCAAGTTCATGTTCCCGAACAAGCACAACGTGTACTTGCACGACACACCGTCCAAATCGCTGTTCAACCGGTCTGAGCGCGCCTTCTCACACGGCTGTGTCCGCGTGCAGAACCCGTTTGAGTTTGCTGACGCCTTGATGGCCACGCAAAACACGATGACAGGTAATTACATCCGCTCACTTGTCGGCAAGAAGCAGACCCAGGTGAATTTGCAAAGGGATATCCCGGTGCATATCTCCTACTTCACCGCATTTGTGGATGAAGCTGGAAAGCTGCAAAGACGTCCGGATATCTACGGACATAACCAGGCGACGATCGACGCTCTGAATCTTTAAAATTGTCACTATCCACATGTATCCACAGTAATATGACGACTTATGCGTGCGGATTCGCGCGCATTTGTCGCATGTAAATAGCGGATTCTGGCAAAAAACTTGGATTGTTGCCGTGAAGTCACTAGTTCGCGTTAATTGTAACTAAAGTAAAGGCTCATTAACCTTGTCCGCACTAGATAAAGAGGTGGGGCTCTGGGGTAAGGTTTTAGCCGATAACGCGAAAGCGAGATTCAATTGCGTGACATGATTGCATTCGGGCGCTCGGACTTTGGTAAACGTCTGCCTGGCATTTCAGTGCTGGTCGCAGCGGTTCTTTGTGCGTTCTTCCTCACCTCAATTGCTTCGGCCAGTGCGAGCACACGCACGCTCAAGCTGTACTTCACCCACACGAAAGAGCGGGCGGAAATCACCTTCAAGCGGAATGGCCGCTATGACAAAGAAGGCCTTCGCAAGCTCAACAATTTCCTTCGGGATTGGCGCCAAAAAGAGCCAACGAAAATGGATCCTGAACTGTTTGACCTCATCTGGGAAGTTTACCAGAAAGCAGGCACAAGCAAGTACATCCATGTTGTCTCCGCTTATCGGTCGCCTAAAACCAACAATATGCTCCGTAAGCGCTCCAGCGGTGTGGCTAAAAACAGCCAGCACACCAGAGGCCGCGCAATGGACTTCTTCATTCCCGGTGTAAGCACAGCCAAACTACGTGCGCTTGGTTTGCGTCAGCATGTTGGCGGCGTTGGCTACTACCCGCGCTCAAACACGCCGTTTGTTCACATGGACACCGGCTCTGTACGCCATTGGCCACGCATGAGTCGCTCTCAACTGGCAAAGGTATTTCCAAAGGGTGACACCATTCATGTCCCTTCCGATGGAAAACCAATGGCGCGTTACAAGCAGACACTTGCTGCTGTAAAACGGAAAGATTCAGGCCGCTCAACCAGCGTTGCCAGTCGTTCCACGTCATCGTCAAAAGCAAGTGCCCGGGCAAGCTCGTCCAACAGTGGCGGAAGCTTCTTCTCCCGCCTGTTCAGCAATTCAGGCAGTAACGAAGAAAGCAAACCGGCACCAACTCCGGCAACAAAAGCACCAAAAGTGCGTGAGCCAGATCCAAGCCGCCGGGTAGAAACCGAGTTCAACGCTATTCCGCAGCCTAAAGTGGCATTGCTAGCAACTCAGCCAGCAGCAAGCCCGGTTCCAGAAGCAGCTTCTCCTACTGTTTTGGCTTCAGCAACACCATATGCAAAGCCACAGGATGAGAGTGAGGCTACGCCTGCACCAACGGAGCAGAATCTCAATCTGTTTGCCTCCGCTCGTCCGCGCATAAAACCGCAACAAATCCTTCAGGTCGCCGCTTTGCCGGCGGCCACCCCTGCAGTTCAAAAGCGGGCTCGAGTCATTCCACCAAAAGTGGAAACACCAAAGGATGGTATTGCAGCGATCATTGCAGCAACTGGCGAGCAAACACCTGACAGCCTACGTCCTCTTGTAGGCGCACAGCTTGCCTACGCCTCTCCTGCCGCAACTGCAGATCTACCAAAGAGCAAGTTCAACAAAAAAACTGCACTCACTGCACAGGCACTCTTCGCAGAGCAGCGTCTGCCAGATTTGATGCCGAAATCACAACCAGCTCAACAAACTGTTGTGACAAAGGCCCCGGTCTACGGATCACCGTTGGTAGGTTTCCATTCAGCTCCAGAGCCAAACGCAGTGCTGATGCTTGATCCAACATGGACAGCAAGAAACCGTCGTACCATCACGATGCAGCACCCAGACCAGAACCAACTGGCAGTTCTGATGAGCCCTGTAACAACGGTTTTAAAGGACGCTCTGACCCAAACGCCATATCGCTCAATTCGCAAACGGATCAACCGCGGATCAGCAATCGCATGGCTGGACTCAATCTACACAGGCGAGATGAAAGTCTCCTCCAGATAGGAATCACGTTGTAATGAATGCTCGGCAGCGCGGCATCTAAATGCCGTGAAAGCATTCCCCCGCCCTCAGTTAGCCCAGCCTATATCAACAAAGCCAATCAGCACTGCCCGTTCAGGTACTGCTCAACTACGCCCCCTCGCAAACACAAAAAAGGCCCCTCACCGCAGTAAGGAGCCTCTTTCAGAATTCGTGCTAAGAAGCAGCTCGCGCATACACACGCGTTGCTCTCACCAGTTGGAGCGCTTATGCGTCTTCCATTACTGGGCCTGCCATGCCGAGAGCATGCAGGTAAAGATCGAGGATTGCCTCTTCTTCTTCACGCTCATGCGGCTTGCGTTTACGCAAGGAAACGATTTTGCGCATTACCTTCACGTCAAAGCCTTGTCACCCCTGACGATTTTCGTAGCATAATGTCCAAGCTTATCTGTTATCCAAATACTAGAACTCATTTCCACCCCGGCATGAAAGTGTGCTGTGTCAGGTTCAATAGTTACAACAGTCAACATCAATTGCAACGGGCACTGCGCGTGACCCTGTAGGCCGAAGACCCTAAATGTCGTAGGCCGAAAGGGCCACGCGCAGTGCCCGTTGCATGTATCTTATTACTAGCGCAACATTCCCAAGAATAAGAAACTTTGACAATCAGTGTTCACCCCTTCAGCAATATTGCTCATTCTATTCAAACAAGTTGAACAATCTCATGCACATAAGGGCAATAGGTAGCAATCCTCCCGTATGTTGATCGAGTTCAACGGTAGAGATATTACTGCATCATATTGAAGACTATTTTTACGAAGAAATCTCGTTTCAGCGATGCACAGATCATTGCGACTTTGAAGCAAGGAGAAAGCGGCATTCCGCCAGCAAAAGCCGAAGAGCGCTGTTATGCTATGCTGAATCAGCCTATCATAGCTGCATAACTTTAACAAAACGACCTCTGGCAAACCTGGGACGGTTCAAACGCTACATTCGCGACCTTTACATGTGCCATACCATTTTTGTTGACCAGTGATGCAAATGTGGATGAAGTTAGGTAAGCTGGTTCTTAAAACTACTGCCATTTTCCTGCTCTAGCAGGTCAGTATACATTCTTAAAAGGCTAGCCCCTTTGGATCAATCGGCCCATCTGCTCTTACTCTCGCGCGGCTTTTCTCAGAGGCAATACGTTTAGGAAGGCCCTGCAAATCCAACAGCATACCCGTGGCATCGCGACTTACATCCAGCAGATTAGTGACCTTCTCTATCTCTCCGAGAATATGTAGCACACCAACCAACGTTTCGATCTTCACACCGAGGTCCCCACGTTCCAAGCGTGAGACTGTTGCTCTTGACACATCAATGCGTTCCGCAAAATCAGAACCGATAACTTGCGCTTTCGGCGAGCGATATGGATATCACTACCCAGCTTTTTTGAGAGCTTTAAGTACAAGAATAGACGGCTTGGCTTTATGAAATTCTCGTATTACTCATGGAGGTGAAGCGGCCTGTTGCAAACGCGTGCCTTCTATGAGCCTAATATAGCACACATTTCTACATTATGCGCAATATCTGACGCATAAGATATTCAGCTTCGCTTCTATCCGTAACTTCAATCGACAACTTTACCTACGCATGTCAGATGAGAATAAAGTGTCACCCTGAAACCTAGGGCAGGTTGACCGCCAAGTGCCAACACTTGCCGGTCAAATTAGCTCGCGAGAGTTATTGAGAACCCTTTTACTGACATTGAACGGAGCACATAGCTTCGTGGATGCAGCAAGTCGCTTGATGACCATTTGCGGACATTCGGCCTAATTCTAGGAAGGTCCAGTTAGCATGTCACTTCAATCAAAGGTTGATTTCGGTCAGCTTGTCGTTGAGCGACCATACTGAACATTCAAGCTCTCTCCGGATTCCCTTGTATGCGTCCGCTCTGGAGTTCGTTCCTGATCCCGGAAAATTTCATTATATTCGCTAAGCGGCCATTTTAAGCTGATTAATTCTAAGGATTTTTACATCCCATGTGTATCTTCAGTTTTGATTTCAGAAAAGAGGGATCACCATGAAGATTTCTTACGTGAACCAATACCCGCCGCGCTTCAAAACCAATGATGGCCGCATAGTGAATGTTAAGGTTTCCAGCAAAAAAAACAATATTCTCGAGGCCGTTGAGGAAAATTCGAACAGCCTTCGTCAAAAATACGACGAATTGGGAATGGAACGTTGTTATGTGCATGACTTGACGATTGGTGCGCCCGATATCGACGATGTAATGGAAAAATTACC
>NZ_LMCK01000090.1:430153-432813 GCF_001623165.1 Pseudovibrio sp. WM33 | reverse complement strand
GGGGGGGGGGCGCTTCGGAGATGTTGCGCTGGTCGAAGACGACAAGTTCACCTTTGAAGCTAATATTGTTCAGCTTCCTGAAGGCAATGATGTTATATTCGATGGCTACACTTCCAAGGAGTTGTTCGACCAATTCCATACGTTTTTCACGTCCCCGGATGCTGGGGAACTCGCAAAGCAGTGGATCGAAACGAAGCTTTCAAGCCACTGTGAGAAACATGAAATTACTACCGGAGGTCAACCATTCTATCGCAGTAACTTGGATCTCTTTGTGCCAAAAGATCAAAAAGCACTGCGCCCACTACTGATCCATATTCATGGTGGTTATTGGCAGTACACACAAAAGGACATCTACTACCAGATTGCAAACTCATTCACTCAAGAAGATGTCCTGGTTGCAAATCTCAACTACCCGCAAGTGCCAGATGTCTCTATTCAAGAAATGATCGAAGTCGTTAAGAAATCGATCCGCTATCTTTATGTCAACGCAGAAAAATGGGGCATAGATCGAGACAGAATATCAGTTGCGGGGCACTCTTCAGGTGCACATCTGACTGCTTGCATGGGTGTCTTCAATTGGTCACAATTAGATCCAGATCTACCGGGATCTATATTCAAGAACGTAGTTGCTTTTTCTGGTGGTTACAATATGGAACCTTACATGCACGACGCTCAAAACTACCAGATGGGGATTTCACCGGAAGATCTGCCTTTCATGAGTCCTTTACATTTGCCATGCCATCGCGGAGCGAAATTCACTCTTTATGCTGGCTCTAAGGAAAGCGCCGAATATCAAGCACAAACCAAAGACTTCTACGATCACTTGGTCCATAATCGTGTTGAGGCAGATTTGCGGATTATCGAACAGGGTGATCACTTCTCGGTAATCAATGAGTTCTATACGCACGGAGGCCCCATATTCAACCACGTACTCTCGATACTATAGGAGCGTGATGGTGTGGCGCGCGCTTGAGGAGGATGACCCCGACGCTGTTGCGTAAATTCGCTTCAGGCGTATATTCTAGCTGTTCTTTCTTTCAGTAAAGGTGCACGCCATGCTGTTTAAAGCCAATGCTGATCGCTAACATAAGTTTGCCAAAGCCATCATCGTTAGGTCGGCTTCACCGAGCGCTTACTTCCAGATAGCTTTGACATGAGGTTTTGAGCGTTCGAGCATTTAACCACCTTCCAAGAACTGGGTCTCAAATGGATCGTAATGCCGCCCTACGCAGTGAGACATGTAAATTATAACTTTGCGGTGATGCTGGCAGTTATCATCACTCAAAGTCAACGACTGATTTCATAACAGTGCCGTACGATTTAGGCTTCTGCCAACAAAATCCTATGGTTTTGGAAATAGTGACGAGTTAGTTTGAAGGAGACGGTCAAAACCATTCAAGCAAACAGTCTCAGCCCCTGATAGAGCCGAATGAATGTCCGCAGTTGGCGGTGGATTCAACAGGTCGCGGCAACTCACTCTGAGAACTTCTAGTTATTCCTAGCACGTTGCAGCATAACCATTAGCATGCGTAATCGGGCTCGTCCTTCATGAGAGGACAGCTCCTGTTAAGATCGCAGCATATTGCTGCGAGGATGGGAGAGCACCATGGAATACTATGCTGGTTTAGATGTTTCTTTACGGTCTGTTTCGATCTGTGTGATTGACGGCGAAGGCAAGATTATATTTGAACGCTCGGTTGCCTGCGAAGTTGATGTTATCGCCAGTACCTTAGCTCAGACGTCGTTGCTTATCACCCGCATTGGCTTTGAAGCTGAAACAATGAGCCAGCCTCTGTTTTACGGCTTGAAGGAACAACGCGGCTTTGACGTTGTCTGCATGGAGGCAAGGCAAGTGAATGCGGCTCTGTCTGCTATGCGTAACAAGACCGATAAGAATGATGCACGCGGCATAGCGCAGGTCCTGCGCTCCGGCTGGTATAGCCCAGTGCATATGAAAAGCCGCCGTTCGCATGCAATGCGTACGCTCCTGAGCAGTCGCAAGGCATGCTTGCGTAAATGCATAGACTTGACAAACGAGGTACGCGGGCTCTTGAAGGTTTACGGCCTGCGTCTGCCGGAACGGATTAAACACACACGCTTTGACGCAACAGTGCGACCGTTTATCGAAGTCCACCCAGATTTGAGCCTGGCACTGGTTCCGCTTCTGGACGCGCGGCTTGCTTTACTGCAAACCTATCAAGAGCTGGACAAACGCGTTTAACACGCGGCAAGCACCAATGCAGTGTGCTTGCGACTAATGGAAATCGCCGGCGTTGGCCCTATGACTGCGCTGGCATTTGTCGCTGCGGTGGATGATCCGGCGCGGTTCAGGAGTTCGCGAACGGTTGCTGCTCACTTCGGCTTAACGCCGAGGCGTTTTCAATCAGGAGAAATTGATAATCCTGGCCGGATCTCTAAAGCAGGAGACATGGAGGTCCGCTCTGCCCTTTATACGGCTGCCAATGCAATGCTAACCCGCTGTACTGGCGGATCCAGCATCAAGAGCTGGGGGATGCGCCTGATGCGGACCAAAGGGCGCCGCCGTGCTGTTGTCGCGGTAGCCAGAAAGCTCGCGGTTGTCATGCATCGCATGTGGGTCAATGATACATCGCTCTGTCGTGATGGCTTGGAGGTTGCTGCATAATATAGCCTGACCTCAA
>NZ_LMCK01000090.1:419467-430143 GCF_001623165.1 Pseudovibrio sp. WM33 | reverse complement strand
ACATGGAGGTCCGCTCTGCCCTTTATACGGCTGCCAATGCGATGCTAACCCGCTGTACCGGTGGATCCAGCATCAAGACCTGGGGGATGCGCTTGATGTGAACCAAGGGCCGGCGACGTGCCGTTGTTGCTGTGGCCAGAAAGCTGGCAGTTGTCATGCACCGCATGTGGGTCAATGACACATCATTCTGTCGTGATGGCTTGGAGGTTGTTGCATGATATAGCCTGACCTAAGTATCACGGCAGGATCGTTCTCTCTGGACGAGGTTTGTAGATGAAGCCGAAAATGTCTGCTGCGCCATGAAAGTGCGTCCATTAGCGTGGCTCTCTACAACCATTCCGGCACATGCATGCAGCCGCTCACTGTAAAGAGCGACCCAGACTGCGAAGAGAAGCGTGACCCGGACATGGATATGATCCGAATGAAAAGGAAAAAGAGCTTGACCTCAACGCCCGATTAGAGAAGCGGTCATTCAACCTAATTCTAGGCATGATTGGCCAAGGCGAGACTTCAACTTCAGGTCGATCTCATATCTCTTGCAGCAGTCTACATTGTAAGTGGATGTAAATAGTTGTGTCGAGCTAAAGCAAACCTCCAAGGGGCAGATGTTTTGGTCAGATTGGGGAAGTTTTCATAAAAACTTTCACCGCCCAATCTACAAACACTCTCACCCTTGGCGATAAGTATCGGTCGCGCGGATAGAAAATCGATACCCGAGACGACGTTGGCGGTGTATCTTTGAGTAATTCAACCAGTCGCCCTGCTTTGAGGTCTTCAGCCGCAGAGTAGCGCGGCTTTTGAATAATACCAAGGCCGAGACATGCACACTGTGCATAGGCTTCTGCTCCGCTGACCGTCACTGGTGTAGGAAGCTTAAAGATCTGAACCTTGCCATTTTGGACAAACTCAAGCGGCAATATTGCCCCTGTCGCGGTGGACCAAAAACCGACCATCTGGTGCCCTTCAAGTGCGTCAATCGTTGAGGGTGTGCCGAACCGCTCAAGATAATCCGGTGACGCGCAGGTCACCTCGTCCAGATCAGCAAGCTTGCGTCCGATCATATCACTATCAATTGGATTACCGACCCGCAGAGCGCAATCCACACCTTCACGCACCAAATCGACCAGCCGGTCGCCTTCACCGATATGGATCTGAATGTCGGGATAGCGTTCCAGGAAATCAGGCAATGTCGGCAACAAAAAATGCCGTGCGAGGACCCCGTGCACGTCAACGCGTAGCATCCCCTTGGGCTTTGTCGCAGCAAAGGCATCTTCGGCGTCTTCAATTTCCGACAGGATAGATAGGCAACGCCGATAATAAGCTTCACCATCCAACGTTGGACGCACAACGCGGGTAGTACGATGTAACAGGCTGACACCTAATCTGGCCTCAAGTCCCTTGACTGCATCCGTGACCGTTGATCGAGGCAAGCCAAGATCGGCTGCGACTTTGGTAAAACTTCGAACTTCCACGATCCGTGTGAAGACGTTCATAGCATTAATGCGATCCATTTATTATCCGACTTAGCAGAATAGTGATGACGATTTGTACGCGATTATCCACATAACGAGAAAGCCTATTTAATAATCACAACCAGCATTGGTTGATCCAGGAAAGGAAAAAAGACATGAGCACTACTGAAAACAGAACTGCAATCATAACTGGATCTTCACGCGGGATCGGCGCTACGATTGCAGAACACCTCGCGGCAGGCGGGTTCAATGTAGTTATAAACTATGCAGACAATGAAAATGCTGCGCGTCAAGTTGTCGAAAAGATCAAGGCGACAGGCAATAATGCTATTGCGGTCCAAGCGGATGTATCCGATGCGGCAGCAGTAAAGCGAATGTTCGAGATGGCCGAGAAAACCTTCGGCGGTGTGGACGTCCTCGTCAACAATGCAGGCATTATGAAGCTAGCCACCATTGCAGAAAGTGATGACGCTCTTTTCGATAGTCAGGTCGCGATCAACTTCAAGGGCACGTTCAACCCCCTACGTCAGGCAGCCAAACGTCTCCGAAATGGTGGTGCCATTGTGAACTTCTCAACCAGTGTTGTCGGATTGAAACTCGAAACTTACGGCGTCTATGCTGCGATCAAGGCCGCAGTTGAGACGATGACGGCCATCATGGCTAAAGAACTGCGCGGGCGATCTATCACCGTCAACGCCGTGGCCCCCGGTCCGACCGCAACCCAGCTTTTCCTAGATGGGAAGCCTCAGGAGGTCATCAATCGTATGTCACAGATGACACCGCTGGAGCGTCTCGGCGAACCGAAGGATATAGCCGCCGTTGTGGCGTTCCTCGTATGCTCCGACGGTGCGTGGATCAACGGGCAAACCGTGCGCGCCAATGGCGGTTTAGTCTGATCGCCATTGGAAATGCAGGCGTGATATAGTTCTATCTGCTTGAGTAATGAACTTGACGTTTCTAGTTCACAATCGAGCAGTCTGTGCAGAGGCTTCGATCATCTTTTCTACACTACTCTCGATATGTCACTGTCTGACCATTTGCAGACATTCAACCTAAATCTCATTGCTTACGGCCAGTGCGTGACTTCAACCATAGGTCGATTCTGGCCAGTTTGTTACTAAGTGACCTATAGCTGTCATTGGTCTGAATATGGAACAACACAGCCAATGGGAGAGGCTAGTTAAAGTAGATCTTACTCAACACATCATTAGTCTAGAAGTAGTCGGCAGCTCATGCTTGTCAAATTGCCCAAGAAAATCAGCTGTAGATAGAATTGCTCTGCTAATGTTTGATAGATCAAATGAGCTAGGAAAACTTTAGCAAGCACCATTGCCCCTCATAGCTTGCATATTTCTTGATGCTCGAGCAACGGATGCAAATCTTGGACCAAGGCGGGGCCTAGGAATTGAGTAATTTTCAATATCACCTTGTTTCCTAACAATTCAGTCCGGCATGATTATTGTTTCTCCAGCGCTCAGACCTTTGGTGACTTCGATCCCATAAACAGTCGTAGCTCCCAATTCAACGTTTCGCTGCTCAATCACACTCAATTCATTTTGACGAACAGTGATATAAGGACTGTCGTTGTCATGACTGATGGCTTCAAGCGGAACAACAATTGCATCTGATTTTTGATAGGTTTTGATCTTGATGCGAGAGGACATTCCTAGGCGCACACTCTGAGCAGGCATGTTGTCCTTGAGTTCAAATCTCGCCTGAACTTGAAAAGCCGGCCGTTGGCGACCACTGGCTGATCCGAAAGCCTCAGAACTCACCCGAGCAATTTCGCCTTCAAATTTATGGTCGGGAAAGGCCTCACTCGATATCTCCACTGTCTGCCCGACGCGTATTTTACTAACATCATTCTCATCTATCTGGCCTTCAGCAATAAATACTCTTGAATCTGCAATTGCAAAAATTGGCTGCCCTTTCTTCAACTGAAGCCCTGCCTCGATAGTCATAGTTCTCTGGCCTCCATCAGAAACGCTGGGAAGGGATACCAGAATTCCATCTTTGGAAGCTTTCACAGTTGCGTTTTCCTTGAGAGCTTTAAGTCTTTCAAATCGGTCCCCGGCGTTTTTTAGCTCCAGCTCTGCCAGATTAACGCTTTGCCCTTGGCTTGCCTGTTCCAATTGTCGCAGGTCTTGTTGCTGGCTCTCAACATTCAAAATCTGTCGGCTGACTTGGCGCTGTGATGCTTCATACTCGTTCCGAGGTACTATTCCTCTGTTCAGAAGATCTGCAAGAATGTCCGTCTGTTTTTGAAGATTGAGCAGTTCTGCTTCCGCAAGCAGCAAGGCTCGGAGCGAGCGCTGATAATCTGCGCTCGCTCTCCAGTCTTTTAAAGACTGCACGACACCTCTTGCTTTAATGAAGTCTGCTTCTGCGGCTCGGGACTCAGCGGCAATGTCTGCTGTATCAATAACCGCCAGAATGGCTCCCGCCTTCACGCTGCTGCCAACAGTCGCGTGAACAGTGCGGGTCAGACCATCAAATGGAGCAAATAGTATCGAGCTATTGTGGGCACGAATTGTTCCCACCACTGTCAGATGGTGAGTGAGATTTGTCGGCTGCACTTCAAAAAACGCAGGCTGTTGCAAATCAGTTTGAGCAATCGCCTGACCTCTCTCGCTAACTTCTTTTGCGAGCCAAAACCCTGCAGGCAAAATGAGACACCCAAGTGCGCAGAGCTTTACTACTCGTGCCAGACGTTTATTGCCTCTTTGCTTGGTATGCCTTGGGCTGTTGTGATCGTTTCCATCGCTTATATTTTCATCAGAAGCGGAATGAGGTTCTACGTGCTCGTTCAATAGCATGGCGCTCTGAGGCCTCCAGGTTTCTTCAGATTTATGCCCCATGTTTGAAGGCTGGTTCCAAGTTGCAGGTCCAACCGGGTCAGAGCATTTAAGTATCCAATGCGGGCAGTGAGAAGTTGGATTTCTCGATCTCGCAGGTGATCTTCCAGAGTTTGGACCTGAAAAGTGGTTGAGCGCCCCGCATTGAGTTTGGCGAGTTCAACCTCGACAGCCTTTCGCGCTAGTTCCTCTGCAGTTTCGGCCAACTTGATCTGTTTCCATAAAAGCCGGGCCTCATTTGCAGATCTCCTGATTTGCTTCTCAATCCCCTGACGGATTTCGCGAAGTCGCACATATGCGATCTTCTTGGTTGTGGAAGCTTGCACATAGTCGCGTTGAGGCTTTGGATTGTTGAGTTCGATGTTAACTCTAAAGCCCACAGTAGCCTCTGAAGTTGTCTGCCAGTTTGCTTGAGAGCCGCCCTCTAGCCCGTAGCGACCACGAGCAAATAAATTAAGATCCCAGAGTTTTGCGTTTTCCGCAGCAATCAGATTGTACTTTGCCTGCGCTATGACATTAAGTTGCCCCAGATAGTCTGGCCTGTTGGCTAAGGCAACGGTGACCAATTGCTTAATGCTGATGGTGACATCGCCTGATTCTTGAGCCTCTATCGCGATAATTGAAGTATCCAGATCTAATGCAAGAAGATCCACAAGCTGCAGTTTCGCGGTGGTTAAGTTTTGAGTGGCTTGCAAGGCGCGCAAGCGTTGATTTTCCAGATCAGCGCGTGTTTGGATGATGTCCAATGCGGCTATTCGGCCAACTTCAATGAGAGCTTCATTGTTGGTTATCAGCTTCTCTGCGCGTTCGACTGCAAGGTTGGCCAGCTTCAACTCCTCCTGCGCTAAGAGCAAATCTCGATAAGAAAAAATGATGTTTCCAATGACTTCGGCCACGGTTGAATCCAGACGCAAGATATTCGCTTTTTCTGCAAGGCGTGCTTGTTGAAGTGATGCTAGATTCGCTTTAACACCACCGCCTCTGAGTAGAGGCTTCTCAGCAGTAAACTCAGCGAAAGAGGACCAGTCCTGCAATTCTTTGCTTAAGTTTCCACCATTGCTCCAGGCAAACTTAAACTGTGCTCCCGAAGGCGTTTTGAGTTGGGCTTGAGGCGAAACCGTTCCGCGGGTAGTATGCTGAGTGCGGCTTGCAGACTGACTCAACTCTCCAGAAAAGCTAAATTGTGGCTCGAACTGCGCTTCCTCAACTGACAGATTGTATGCTTCCGCATAGCGCGAGATACAGGCACTTTCGATCGTCCTGTTGCTTTTCAATCCAATGAAGATTGCTTCTTGCAGTGAAATCTTCTTGCCAGCTTGAGAGACAAGCTGATTTGGTTTTTGTGATGGGATCGGTATCTCCGATGATGTTGCTTGGCCAAACTCAGGTCGCGGCTTTGGCAAAGGAGAGGCTGCATGAACGGCAACTGATAAGAGCAGGCAGATAACAAACGCCATTTTGATGCCTGCAATCCGGAATCCCAAGTATAAGTGCCTGTTATATAAACACTTAGTAAACAGCATCAAAAGCTCCTGAGGCTGTAACTGGATGTAGTCTGGGGGCCCAAACTACAGGGTAACTGCCCAAAAATAACCCCATAGCAACTGCTATCAGCCCCCTAAAGGCAGAGCATAAAGAGACGAACTGAATTGCCATCCGAAAACAAGCACAAACAAAAAATACGGCATAAACTAAAATTAGTTGTATTTTCTGGATAGCACTATAGGTTTTTAAAGAAACACAATCTACCGAATGACAATAAAGTCGAATTGATGAAGTAGCTTCCATTTCAGCAACAATTATCTTTGATGTTTGATCGCAACATTCAGATTTACGAACTAGCTCTAAGCACAACAAGCGGCTCAACACGCGCTGCTTGTAATGCTGGATACAACCCGAAAAACAATCCAACTATAAATGACATGGCTAGACTGATCGGCAAAGAAAGAAAGTAGAATGTAAAAATCCATCCAGAAATAAAAGTAAAAATCCAACTCACAAAAAATCCAATACTTGAACCCAATGCCCCTCCTATAGTAGAAATTAATATAGCCTCACATAAAAACATAAATAATATATCATTTTTTCTCGCTCCTATTGCTCTACGTATGCCGATTTCTTGACGCCTCTCTAAGACGCTCATCAACATCACGTTCATGATACCAACACCTCCAACGAACAATGAAATGAAGCCGGTCGCAGTTAAGAGCGAGCCATAGATTGTTTTCTGAGAGGCCATGCTTGTTATTAGTTGCTTCGCGGAGATCGTAAAAATCTCTCCACTTTTCATATTCTTAAGTAGTTTTGTTTTGAGCGCTTCTACAACTTGATCAATCTCTATTTCATCCGACATACTGACTATTAATTGATCAATGCTGACTTGCCCTCTAAGCTTGCGAGCTGCATCAAAGGGCAAGAATATTGTCTCATCAAAGGCTATATTGAGTAGAGGATTTTCTTGAGTTCTTTTCAGAACACCAATTACGACAACTTCGAACTTACCAAAAGACAAATGTTCTCCGATGGTGAGTATGCGGCCGTTTGCTTCCCAAAACGCATTTGCAACATTTGCCCCAACAACAGCAAATGCTGTATGTTCATCATATCTTGACGTCATACGCCCTTTCGACAAATATGCACCCGTTATACTAAAAAATTTATCGGTTACAGCCAAGACGTCGATGCGCGCATTATATGATTGCGCTTTGACTTGAGCGTTCACACGATTAATCGCCGCAACACTTTCGATGCCGTTAGTATTCTTGATAGTACTCTCGGCATCGCTCCAACTTAAACTGCCATGCCGGTCTGTTGATGGTAGCACTTGAAAACCCGCGATGTTTATGCCGCTTGATCGAAAGCTTTGTAAAATTTCTTCCTGAGCGTTATAATTAGTTTGCATCAAAGCAATGACTGCAGCAGTGCCCACCGAGATTCCAATTACTGCGAGAAATACACTCCTACTGAAATTAAAAATCGAAAAGGCTGCCTCGACAGCGATAAGTGTAAAAACACTTCGCTTGTCAGTTGCACACTCGTCCGCGCGACTCATTTGCCTAACACCTGCAATCAGAGATCACCCCATCGCGTATCCGAAACTGTTTATTGCAACGTTCGGCGATGCTTAGGTCATGAGTTACAATGAGAATTGAGAGGTTCTTCTCTCTATTCAGAAATTCTAGAAGAGATAATATTTCTTGTGCTGTTCTTTGATCTAGGTTCCCAGTAGGTTCATCAGCTAGCAACAATTTAGGATGGTTGATTAATGCGCGAGCGATTGCGACCCTCTGACGTTGCCCTCCAGATAGTTGCGAAGGTAGTTTGTGCTTGTGGTCGGCGAGGCCAACCATATTGAGAACGTGGCAGGATGCTTTAAACTGACGCTGTCTGTTAATCCCAGAATATAACAGTGGCAACCCGACATTTTCCCAAACCGTATACCGCTCGATAAGATGAAAAGACTGAAAAACAAACCCCAGAGATCCATTGCGATAGCGTGCCATCTGCTTATCATTGATGCTTGAGGTATCAACGCCATTGAAATACAAAGTTCCGCTGGATGGTCGATCCAACAATCCTAAAATGCTTAACAAAGTTGATTTTCCAGATCCCGATGGTCCGAGTAAAGCACTATACTCTCCTTCATTTATAGAAATATTTACGCCGCGCAAAACGCAATAATTACTATCAGCACTTCCATTTCTGAATACCTTCTCAATATTTATCGCAGACATCAGAGTGTTTCTTTTTGGCATTTAAGAAATTTTCCTCTTGATGACGGTATACATTATAATCGAAATGTAGTTAGCATCTCTGAAATCTCTTTAGTAAAGCGAATACATTATCTCTACGAACTTTAAGAGCACTTATTCAGAGATGCCAAAGGTCTACTGTGTTAGCGATACGGCCCTGTGAAGCTGACAGTTGTATACAGTTTCCCGTTATTTACATCTGGATTTGCAACAACTCTACATCGCGATGAACCTGCAGTGCGTATAGCTGAAATACTCATTCCAGAATCAATAATTTTACCATCAGAATAAGAAAATGACAAAGTATATCTACATGTGTGATAAGAACTGTTTCGATAGCTATAGTAATCAAAACTTACTCTGCCGGTTCCAGACCCAGATGAAACAGTTCCTGTGAGTTCGGAATAGAGCGATGGATTAACACTCACCGAGCAAAAATCGACACCGCTACAAGACAAATTTCTATAGTTTTGAGGGCCATAGGCTGAAGAAGAAGAAACCTTTATCGAAATAGAATCGAGGTCTGCGGCATTAGCGATGCCAACAGCTGAGAACATTAGTGCGCCATTGATTGCTGCTTTCAGTAAACTCATAATCATTACCTTTCTATGTCTCAAATAACTCTCTTGAGGTGAGGGTTAGATTGATAGCAACCCAGGATTGTGTAAAGCTTATGTGGCAAACTCGTATCACTTGGCGGAGCACCCCACCCTTCCGTAAGCGACTACCACTCAGATCATATCAACCCTTGATGGAAATGCGCGAATGTCCGGTAATGGCCCTTGTCATCAATTTCAATATGTTGGTCATGATATGGCTTGTAGAAGTCTCAGCAAGGTTTTAACTTCAGGTAGGTTTTGAATTGGAGCCAGTTGAGGAGTCCCGATTGGGCTCAGTTTTATAATAACTCGAGGCCTCGTCAGGCTCTTGCAATGAAGACGTCCAACGAGGAACTTAAATTAGCGGCATACCCTGAGCAGAAACAGCTGGGTCAATACATACTTTCACTGGGTGGCCCTCCAAGAATTAATGTAAATCTTGACTTAGGTGAAATAGCGATCGCGGATCTTACGCTGAATATCCCTCACCACCATCACAGCTTCAGCGCTGGCTACCCTTGTATTTTGCCCACTGCTCACTTCTGTTGTCGTGATCATGGGTTAAAATACTTCCTTACTCAAATCACCAGATCTGTCCATATGGCTTCGATAGGGAACAGCCTACACAAGCCCAATCATTCCGTTGACCCCAAAACACGTTCAGGTAGAATTTTGATATGACTTTAGTTTGCCCAGATTGTTTTGGTGATGCGGGTCTTCAGCGCAGGATCAAAGATATAAGGCCAGCGTATCAAAACACCCGCTGTGATTTTCATCCATCGAAAAAGGGAATTCCGATTTCCGCCGTCGCCGGAATCGTCGATCAAGTATTTAGAAATCAATATACCTTCGGGGACTACCATCCTATCTATGACGATTTCGTCGGGGATGATCTTCACGGCGTACTCTACGGCTTAACGGAAGCTGATGATGGCGAGGTCGTCGCTGCTCTGGCAGATGCTCTAATAGAGGGCGACGATTATTGGTCTCCAGATGGCGAAGACGCCTTTTATACTCTCAACGGAAGCTATGTCCAATATGAAGCTAATTATGAAGAGCATAGCCTGACTTGGCGGCATTTCCAGCGTGAAATTTTGCACGAGCAACGGTTCTTCAGTCAGAGTGCTCTGCTCAGGCTTCAAACAATCTTCGATGGTCTCCATCTCTTACGAGACGGCGGAAATGGCCCTGTGGTGTATAGGCTAGAGAATGGCGACAAAACAGTCCAAATTCATCGCGCACGTATAGCCAACCGAATTGAAGAGAGGGAGCAGATTGCCCGAAGTCCTGCCAGCCAACTTGGCCCGCCTCCGGAGAAGCTAAGGCGTGCGGGTCGTATGAACCCATCAGGTATATTAGCTTTTTATGGCGCTTTCGACCTAGACACTTGCGTGGCAGAGCTACGCCCGGCAGTTGGCGAAACGGTGATTGCGGCAAAATTCGAGCTTACACGTCCCATACTGGTACTCGACACAACAAAGTTTACTGGACGCCCCAAAGCGATCAACGTTTTTGCGCCGACTTATGTGACACGAATGAGATTGTGGAAGTTCATGACAACTTTCATGAATGAGATTGCCAGGCCATGTCTCCCTGATGATGAACACTTGGATTATATTCCTACGCAAGTTGTCTCGGAGTATTTGACGCACCTGCACAAGCTCAAGATTGGCGGCGAAGAGAAGACGATTGAAGCGATCATTTACCGATCAGCCCAAAACGGGAATGGCAAAAATATCGCGATATTCGGAAAGGCGGCCACCGTTAAAGATGCTGGATCTAGGCCAAAGTCTTTCCTTTCCATCGAAAATCCGGCGATCGAAGTTGTCGAAGGTTCAATTTCCTCTCATGAAGTGTCCAGAGTGAGGCACGCGAAACAAAAAGTCCACTCAACGGTTCCAAAACCTGAATCTCTTTACGACGGCAAAGATGATGAACTGCTATTCTAACTTAGGTTCATAGCGCCTCCATCGATTTGTACCTTATCAACCGCTGATA
>NZ_LMCK01000090.1:408450-419457 GCF_001623165.1 Pseudovibrio sp. WM33 | reverse complement strand
GACCTGAATGACCTGAATGACCTGAATGACCTGAATGACCGTTTCTCTAATCGGGCGCTGAGGTCAAGCTCTTTTTCCTTGTATTCGGATCATATCCATCTCCGGGTCACGCTTCTCTTCGCAGTCTGGATTGCTCTTTACAGTGAAAGGCTGCATGCATGTGCCGGAATGGTTGTAGAGAGCCACGCTAATGGACGCGCTTTCATGGCGCAGCAGACATTTTCGGCTTCATCTACAAACCTCGTCCAGAGAGGACGATCCTGCCGTGATGTTGAAGTGCGATTAAATCATGCTGCAACCTCTAGGCCATCACGACAGGACGATGTATCATCAGCCCACATACGGTGCATGACAATTGCAAGCTTTCTGGCCACAGCGACAACGGCACGGCGGCGCCTTTTGGTCCGCATCAGGCGCATCCCCCAGCTCTTGATGCTGGATCTGCCGGTACAGTGGGTTAGCATCGCATTGGCAGCCGTATAAAGGGTAGAGCGAACCTCCATGTCTCCTGCTTTGGAGATCCGACCAGGATTCTCGGTTTCTCTTGACTGAAATCGCCTTGGCGTTAAGCCGAAATGAGTAGCAACCGTTCGCGAGCTCTTGAAACGCGCTGGATCATCTACAGCAGCGACAAATGCGAGTGCGGTCATTGGGCCAACGCCGGGGATCTCCATCAGTCGTAAGCAAACTGCATTGGTGCTTGCCGCGTGTTTAACGCGCTTATCTAGCTCTTGATAAGCTTGCAGTAAAGCAAGCCGCGCGTCCAGCAGTGGAACCAGCGCCAGGCTCAAATCCGGACTGGCTTCGATAAACGGTCGCACTGTTGCATCAAAGCGTGTGTGTTTAATCCGTTCTGGCAAGCGCAGGCCGTAAATCTTCAAGAGCCCGCGGACCTCGTTTGCCAGGTCTATACATTTACGCAAGCAGGCCTTGCGACTGCTCAGAAGCGTGCGCATTGCATGCGAAAGGCGACTTTTCATATGTACCGGGCTATAACAGCCAGAGCGCAGAACCTGCGTTATGCCACGTGCATCGTTCTTATCAGTCTTGTTACGCATGGCCGACAGAGCGGCATTCACCTGCCGAGCCTCCATACAGACAACGTCAAAACCGTGTTGTTCTTTCAAACCGTAAAACAGAGGCTGGCTCATTGTTCCAGCTTCAAAGCCTATGCGGGTAATAGGCAACGACACCTTTGCCAAGGTGCTGGCGATAACGTCTACCTCGCAGGCAACTGAGAGTTCAAACGCAATCTTGCCTTCGCCGTTGATCACGCAAATTGAAACAGACCGTAAAGAAACATCTAAACCAGCATAGTATTCCATGGTGCTCTCCCATCCTCGCAGCAATATGCTGCGATCTTAACAGGAGTTGACCTTTCGTGAAGGACAAGCCCGATTACGCATGCTATTGGCCCGCTGTGCCAAGATAGCATAAATTTGGGGAGAGCTTTTTGCACATGCAGCAAGGTGTAAGATATGCGACATTATATACT
Organism: Pseudovibrio sp. WM33; assembly: GCF_001623165.1. Classification (NCBI taxonomy): domain Bacteria; kingdom Pseudomonadati; phylum Pseudomonadota; class Alphaproteobacteria; order Hyphomicrobiales; family Stappiaceae; genus Pseudovibrio; species Pseudovibrio sp. WM33. Next base: position 417,962 of record NZ_LMCK01000090.1, on the reverse strand, counting down.
TTATTATGCCGTCACACAATTAATGTGAATGTATAATAGTTCCTGCACACAAGGCTGGTTTGGCATAATAATTTTTGCACACTAACAGCGGCAGGGCTGAGAAACGGTGCAACTTTGTGTCTGCTTGCGGGATTTGGTTTTGTAGCAGCTCGTGCCATATTAGGCCTCTTCCGATCACCAGAAAGTATGCCAACCCTTTTATCAACCATATTCGGGTTTGTCTGTGCGCATTAGTTATCTGCCGTGTCTTCTATTACGTCTAAGAAAAATTATAATTATTAACTTCGCTTATAGCTCCAAGGCTATCTGACACAGGCTAAGAGCCAATAGTTCTTGGGGTGAAAATGATCGTATTTCGCCAGAAACCGGGTTGGGTTTTGACGGAGCACCGCATTTTGGCGAGAAGTGATACGTATATTTCCAACCCACGCTGAAATATATCTAATCATGCCGCTAAATGTTTAAGTATCAGATATCGCACATAGTATGGATATATGTATTATACTTTATTCATGAGAGGCGTGTACAATTCATTTTGCTTCGCCTCCAAGTGCAATAAAAGAAATTGATGAAGCTATGCCGTCCATTACTGTAATTAAAGCCCTTAAGAAGCTGGGTAGCGATATCAATATCGCGCGTCGGAAGCGTAAGTTGGCGTGTTCCGATTTTGCAGAACGCATTGGCGTATCAAGAGCAACGGTATCACGTTTAGAACGTGGGGATCCCGGTGTGAAGATCGAGACGTTGGTTGGGGCACTACATGTTCTTGGTGAGATAGAGAAGATCTCTAACCTGCTGGACGTAAGCCGTGACACTACGGGCATGTTATTGGATTTGCAGCGCCTGCCTAAGCGTATTTCCTCTGAGAAAAGCCGTGCGAGGGCAAGAACAGACGGACCGATTGACCCCAAAGGAATTGCTTTCTAAGAATGCACACCCTGTTTGTCATTGACCCTATATGGACAGATCGATTGAATTGAATAAGGGAACGTTTTGGCCCAAGATCACGACGGCAGGAGTGCGGCATGCGGCGAAGCACAAAGACTGCCAGCGTTGCTGCAGAATGCATGGACAAGGAAATCCGGGGCAAGTCCCGCAATCGCTATTTCACTGAAGACAAGAACCGAATTGTGCTTACTGGGTTCTGCGGCGAGGACCGAATTGCCGAATTGTGTAAGCAGGAAGGACTCTCTTACAGCTAGTCCAAGGAAATTTGGACTGTTGGAGGAAAGTAACAGTTACCTGATCTGCAGCAAGTATTTGGATGGAACTGATCTGCTCAACCAAACGCCGTTGTGCGCAAGGAAAAAAGCGTGACCGCTTTGATGCATCTCGAGAGCAGGTACCTGAAAAATAATAGGTTTTCCACGACGAGATCCAACCGAAATTGCAGTATCTATCGTATTGCTGAGATGTACATACTGCCTTGTTTGAGGTTCTAAGCCATTCTTCAAGATAGATCCCATGTATTTGCTAGCAGTTCCGTGGAACAGAAACTCTGGCGGCTGGGTCGCAGACAAACCAAGGTCTATATCGATCGAGTGGCCTTGGTTGGCACGAATCTTACGGCCGTCTGCGGAAATTGCGAACCTTTGCTTGTTGTTGTCCCGAACGACCCTTTCCAGTTGCGCAGTACTTAAATCGAACCCGCATTTCTTCTTTAGTTCAGCAATTGATGCCCACCCAGCAACGTCCAGTTTTAATCCGATTTTCTCGGGTTCATGACGTAAAATGAGGCTAAGGAATCTGCTTATTTTTCCGTCCGTTTTCTGCATGTGAAGGCCTTGATTCCGCTGATCTTGCACTAGAGTATTATAGTATCGGGAGCTTTGTGCAGTGTTTTGAGTGCAGGTTGATACTCTATAGATGTGCGAACAACACTCTATGCTGTTTTAGGCTCAGGACCAGAACAGGCTTTGTCTTGTCGAAAGGTGGTGGAAATGCCGCTATAAATAGACCCCGTATTTGAGGCGTGCCATGTGCTCTTCGAGCATTTCCAGCCCTACTGTTGTCGCAATGAGGTCAATCGGTTTCCGCTGATCCAGACCTGTTGCAGGATTACTCAGCCACTCTGCTGCAGCTGTCGTCGTACCAAAAATTTCTGTTGCCTGACCCAATATGTCGGCAAACTTCCAGACTTTGTTGCTGAGTTCTACAGATAGAACCGCGCCGTCCTGTTTCCGATGTCGTCTGTGTAGTGTCCGTAGTCTGATCCCTATCGTTTTTTCCAGAGTGTCGGCAGCACCAAGAAGAGCAGCTTTCTTGGTCAAAAATAACAAAGTGGAGATCGGCAAGCCATCTAACAGCAGTTCATGAGCCTCCAGGCTGGTTCTCACCGGTCTACCAATTGTGTTCTCACCACCGAGAACCTTATAGGTTCTTGCGATGTGGTGGTCATCTTCAACAGCTTTCAGCATCGATATCCCTGTATACATCGTGTGGCGCACTTGGAAGGATTTGCACCCAATCTGATTGTAAGACTTCAACGCAAGCGACAATTGAGGTCTGGCCGGGGACCTGAGATGGCTCTGTTGCAAAGTTTCGCTTGGGCCTAAAAACTTAGAATACCATTCCAGTACATCACTCATTACGCTGATCATCACTTCAAGATTTTCCATATTCGATTGAAAATCGGATCCTCAGCGTCCAAGTGTGTGCCCTTTTGGCGCTGAAGCAAAGAAAATTATTCTACGCCAAAAATATTTACAACAGAGCCGTCATACGCCACACGATTTGCCTATGCGAGTGAGCAGCAGCCCATTGAAAGGTCCATATTGAAAGTTAGTGCATGGTTGGTCTTTGGTCCATGGAAATTATGGCTTCGGGGGCCGGCGGACGGTACCCCAGAGCACTGTGTGGCCGTTTAGTGTTGTAGTGCCTCCTCCAGCTTTCAATGATTATCTGGGCTTCACGTAGCGAGTAGAAGATTTCGCCATTCAGTAGCTCATCCCGCATTCGGCCATTAAAACTCTCGCAATATCAAGCCCCAGCTGAGAAGTTCTCAGAGTGTGTTGCCGCGACGGTAATCCCCCCATTTTTGAAGGGTCTCGGCAGTAGAGTTATGCTGCCAGTTTTAGTTTGGTTGCGGGTGTGATGCCGCCGATGGCCATGTTGGGCCGTTCGTTGTTGTATGTCCAGAGCCAGTTGGTTGCTTCCCACTGGGCCTGTTCGATGCTCTCAAAGCCCAGCCATTCCTGCCTGACTGTTCTGTTATAGCGCTCCACATAGGCATTTTGAGCCAGCTTTCCTGGCTGGATATGTCGGATTTCAATACCTTGCGAGCTAGCCCATGACAGCAGGGTTTCACTGATGTTTTCCGGGCCATTGTCAACACGTATCGTCTTAGGTTTGCCTCGCCATTCAATCACTTGCTGTAAGACACGCCCCACCCTGAGTGCGGGAAGAGAGAAGTCGACTTTGATCGACAATCCCTCCCGATTGAAGTCATCCAGAATGTTGAGGGTGCGAAACCGCCTGCCATCTTCCAGCTGGTCAGACATGAAATCCATTGACTACGTCTGATTGGGGCTGGAGGGCACCGCCAGCTTGTCAGGCCTTGCCCGTTTCAGGCGCTTGCGCGGCCTGATCCGCAGGTTTAGCTCCAGCTCGCAGTAAATGCGATAAACACGCTTATGGTTCCAGCCAAAGCCTTTGATGTTGCGAAGGTAAAGGAAGCACAACCCAAAACCCCAGCTCCTGTTGGTTGTCGTTAAACGCAACAGCCAATCAGCTATGACAGCATTCTCATCGCAAAACCGCCGCTGATAACGGTAGCAGCGCTCACTCACACCAAAGGTGCGACACGCCAGAGCGATAGAAACGCCTTTTCCTTCAACAGCAAACACAGCCATCTCCTTGCGTTGAGATGGCTTTAAGGCTTTTTTGCCAGTGCTTCCTTCAAAAGCTCATTTTGCAGCGACAGTTCGGCATACATCTTCTTGAACCGGCGGAGCTCATCTTCAGTAGACTTCATCGTTGAGATCATCGGGGCATCAAGGCCACCGTATTTTGCCCGCCACTTATAAAAACTCGCAGCGCTCATGCCATGTTCGCGGCACAACTGTGCAACCGGAATGCCGCTCTCCCCTTGCTTTAATATCGCAATGATCTGTGCATCGCTGAAACGAGATTTCTTCATAAAATCAGTCCTCAATATGAGGCAACAATATCTCTACTTTCAAACTCGATCAAATTCCGGGGGGGATTACCCGACCAGTTGAATCCACCGCCCGACGCTAGCCGCCGCCTCTCACTGATCAGAGTTTTTTCGTTACAGCGAAGGGCAGCAATAGTCCGCACCGTTACCTTTCAAAGTGATAAGTTGAGCAACCGCCTTAGGTCTCGAGTGGCAGATCATGTGAGAAAATGCTTCTATCAGGAGGACACTTTATTTTCCTCCGACAACACAAACTCTCTAATACTATGAAAACATAGAAATTATGCTAGTTGCATTATTAATAGTTCACTTCTCTATGAGTTCTACTTGTCGATGATGGCTCAAGCAGGTTGCCTTAATCATCAGGATCAAAGCATGTGTCTTGCAGTACTCGCTAAGAAGTCGGAGGACATATACTGGTCAACACCAGCTAGATCGGGGTGTTTGATCCCGGCTTCAAGCGCAAGCTTACGGGTATCATCTATTTCAAGGGGGAACGGCTCACGGACTTGAATAACTTCGCTGTGCCATTTCAGCAGCAAGAACACGGACAGTTCGAGGTCAAATTGCAGATGATGGGTTCTCTTCGAGTTGAAGACAACCGTTATCCTAGTACATTGCGATGCCGTCTGGGGAGGGCGGCAACCATCCCATCTCTTCATTTTCCTGATGCAGCCCAGGGACCGGCCAGCGTCAGAAGGTTGATGGCAAGACCTAAAACGCCCACCACAAATAACCGAAGCGGGACGTGAAAAACGCCTTGGCGCCCAATGGTCGCCAAGGTTCTGTTAAATATGTCGAGTTCATAGAGTAATCAAACCAGCTCAAAGTCGTCTTGATGCAAACTGGTGCTTGTAACGTTTCGCAAGGTTACAGAATTGCTCTCATCAATTTTAATCACGGTATCTGAACCAACGCTGCTCATTGCAGCCACGACGGCATCATAATCTGCAAAGAGATCAGCATCAAAGCGGATTACGTCTTCAGAACCCGCTCCAGCTTCGAAGTCCAAAATAGCATCATGACCAAAGCTTTCGCCCTCGAAAATAAATGTATCGGAGCCACCGTTTCCTGTCATCAGATCATCACCAGCAAGCCCATCAATACGCTCGCCGTAATAATCATCGCCGACTATTATATCTGCGGAAGCGGTACCAACAAGAGTGGTGTTCGCTCTCATTGTATTTTGATCCCAAGTGGTGCCATCGGCAAACTCAAGATAGTTAACTCCCTCGCTGCGACCTGCAGCATTTTCTCTATAACTTTGAATAAGAGTGATGCTCTCGCCGGTTGTCTTAATAGTCACGATCAGGTCTCGCGGGTTCTCCAGACTTTGCGTTAACACAATATCATCAGCGTTCAATTCCTTAAGTTTCAAACGGTCCGAGCCGTATCCACTTTCCTCTTTGATAGTGTCATTGCCATCGCCGGCGCCCCAAAGGTAAATATCATTCCCTTTGCCACCTTCGAGAAGATCGTTGTCTGTTCCGCCATCAAGCGTATCAACACCATCCCCGCCGACTAGGTGGTCGTTTCCACTTCCACCATAAAGCGTATCGTCGCCGTTGCCACCTCGGACTTCATCCTCTCCCTCGTCTCCGTAAAGCGTGTCATTGCCATCGCTACCAAAGATATAATCATTTCCTTTGTCAGCATGAATGGTGTCTGAGGATTTCCCACCAACCAGACGATCATGTGAAGCTGTCGCTTCTACCGATTTTTGCAGCAGGATTTCTTCATCCCAAATTGTTCCATCAGCAAAGATAATCTGCTCAACGCCAACTTCTCTACTGTTGTAGAATTGCTCTTCAAGGTTAATGGAACCACCATCCTTGAAGACAAGCTTTACATCATCAAGGTCCTCTGAGCTGCGAATTACAATAACATCTTCTTGAGCAATATCATTACCAAGTATTAACTTGTCATTTGACCCGTCAGCTCCGCCTTCAAAAATCGTGTCTTGCCCATGGCCTAAGCTGTAATGGTAGACATCGTCTCCATCTTGACCTTTGAGCGTATCGTTCCCTAATCCTCCGTTGAGGACTTCCCCGAAGGCATCTGTCCCAATAATTACATCGTTCCCATCTGTAGTGTGGCTGTCGATTGCCAGTTGAGACACTACAGATCTACTCATAGAAGTACCATCAACAAACAAGATGGTTTCGATGGCATTGTTTCCGTTGCTATCAAGTTGACGAATTACTGTGACCTGTTCGCCATTTGGCAGACGGATAATTAGATTGTTGCCACTGCGGCTGAAGCGAACATCTGCCGCACTCACATCAGTAAAAGTCAGGGTGTCAGCGCTGCCATAATCATCTTTGTCCGTTATGGAATATGAGCCATCCCCCATTGTGTGGGTATAGGTCTCATTCTTGTAAGTTCCAATGACAAACCCACTGGCCTTCATTTCCGCCATCAAACGATTGCGGACCTCATCCTGGTTAAGCGTGATATCATCAGCAAACACAAAACTCTCAATGGAACGGTAGCCATCGCTGTCAAGTTGGCGCACAACCGTAATCTGTTCGCCATTAGACAGTGTTAGGATCAGGTCATTACCACTACGACTATATCTCACTTCAGTAGAAGCAGTATCCGTAAAGGTGAGCGTTTCATTGCCCTTATAATCTTTCGGCTCAGCAATGGTATAGGAACCATCCCCTTGCGTATGAACATAGGCTTCATCTTTTTCTGTCCCAAGGACAGCTCCTGAGGCCTTCATATCCGCCATCAGACGAGTGCGGACCTTATCCTGGTTAAGCGTGATCCCATCGGCAAACACAAAACTCTCAATGGAACGATCACCATCGCTATCAAGCTGACGCACAACCGTAATTTCCTCGCCATTCGGCAGGCGAATGATCAGATTGTTGCCACTGCGGCTGTAGTTCACATCATCAGAGTTTACATCTGTAAATGTCAACGTTTCAGCGCCGTTATAATCATCTGGCTCAGCAATGGAGTATGTGCCGTCCCCTTGCGTATGAACGTAGGACTCATCCTTTTCTGTTCCCAGAACAGCTCCTGACGCCTTCATATCGGCCATCAGCCGGCCACGAACTTCATCCTGGGTGAGCGTGACACCATCAGCAAATACAAAGCTCTCAACAGAACGATCACCATCGCTATCAAGCTGACGCACAACCGTAATTTCCTCGCCATTCGGCAGGTGGATGATCAGGTTATTTCCGCTACGGCCGTAGCTCACATCATCAGAGTTCACATCCGCAAACGACAGTGTGTCCCGGCTCCTATATGCATCAGGTTCTGCAATGGCGTAGGAGCCATCACCCATGGTATGGATGTAGGCCTCGTCTTTTTCTGTCCCCAGAACAGCCCCGGACGTTTTCATATCCGCCATCAGACGAGTGCGGACCTCATCCTGGGTAAGGGTGATACCATTAGCGAACATAAAGCTCTCAATGGAACGGTAGCCATCACCGTCAAGCTGGCGTTCAATCGTGATCTGTTCACCGTTGGCAAGGTGGATGATCAGGTTATTTCCGCTGCGGCTGTAGCTCACATCATCAGAGTTCACATCTGTAAACGTCAATGTCTCAGCGCTACCGTAATCTTGTGGCTCAGCAATGGTATAGGAGCCGTCCCCCAGAGTATGGGTATAAGCTTCATCCTTTTCTGTCCCACGAACGTTTCCTAAGGCTTTCATATCCGCCATTAGACGATTACGAACCTCGTCCTGGTTAAGCGTGATCCCATCGGCAAACACAAAACTTTCAACGGAACGGTAGCCATCACCGTCAAGCTGGCGCACGATCGTAATCTGTTCGCCGTTAGAAAGTGTCAGGATCAGGTCATTGCCACTGCGGCTATAGCTCACTTCAGTAGAAGCAGTGTCTGTAAAAGTGAGCGTTTCGTTACCATTATAATCTTGTGGTTCAACAATGGAATACGACCCATCCCCTTGCGCATGAGTGTATGTGTCGTCGCTCTCGGTTCCGACCTTGTCACCAGGAACGTCGCCAGCAGCAACAACACGAGATGCAACATCTGCTGAGCTCCAGGTCACCCCGTCAGCAAACTCAAAAAACTCAATACGATATGTTGAACTCTTCAACTGATTAAAGATGGTGATCGTGTCGGTTCCAGCCACACCAATCCGTAAGTGATCACCAGACTGAACAAACACCACCTGATCAGAATTCACATCCGTAAATACAAAACGATCTGTGTGATCCGAACTCCCATAGTCGTGAACTTGATAAGACCCATCCCCGAGAGCATGGGTATAGGTTTCTCCGTTATAAGAACCAATCACTGTGCCAGAGTCGCTAATCTTTTGATCAGCTACCGACTTGTTGCGGACGGCTTCAAGATCCAACACTGTTCCATCGGCAAATTCTATTTGCTCAATGGAGAAACGACTACCATTGGCAAAGTGATCCTTCACAGTAACCTGTTCACCATTGGAAAGCGTGATCACCAGATCTTCATCAGTGGTGGAAGAGAATTTAACGTCGCCTACATTCACATCCGTGAACACAAGACGGTCTGCGCGTTTGTCATGGTCCAGATCACTAATCCGGTAAGATCCATCTCCCAACGCGTGGATATAGGCCTCAGCATAGTCAGACCCAATAATCGTACCGGTCCCATTGGCCTTCTGGTCGGCTACCGACTTGTTGCGAATAGCCTCATGACTCAAAACCACACCATCGGCAAACTCAATTTGCTCAATAGAATTAAAAAGGTGCCCTGCAAAATGATCGATAATTGTAATTTGCTCGCCATTGGAGAGCGTAATAACTAAGTCATCACCACTGTTTGCAGCAAAGCTAGCATCATCCGCGTTCACATCCGTAAATACAAGACGGTCGGTGCGCTTGTCATGGTCCAGATCACTAATCCGGTAAGATCCGTCACCCAGTGTGTGGGTGTAGATCTCAGCATAATCTGTGCCGACAACTGTACCGGTTCCGTTGGACTTTTGATCTGTAACCGACTTATTGCGAATGGCCTCATGATTCAAAACCACGCCATCAGCGAACTCAATCTGCTCGATGGAATAGATTTGATTTTCCGTAAAGTGATCAACGACAGTGATCTGCTCACCATTGGAAAGCGTGATCACCAAGTCCTTGCCCCAGCTAGAGGCAAAGCTAACATCGTCCGCATTCACATCCGTAAAAACAAGACGGTCGGTGCGTTTGTCAAAATCCAGATCGCTGATCTGATAGGACCCATCACCCAGCGAATGGATGTAGGTCTCAGCATGATCAGATCCAATAATCGTGCCAGTGCCATTTGTCTTCTGATCGGCAACCGATTTGGATTGAATTGCCTCAAGGTTTAAAACCGTCCCATCAGCAAACTCGATTTCTTCAACTGATCGAGA
>NZ_LMCK01000090.1:406703-408440 GCF_001623165.1 Pseudovibrio sp. WM33 | reverse complement strand
TAATCGTGCCAGTGCCATTTGTCTTCTGATCGGCAACCGACTTGGATTGAATTGCCTCAAGGTTTAAAACAGTCCCGTCAGCAAACTCGATTTCTTCAACTGATCGACTACGGTTCTCAAGAAAATGATCCGTAACCGTAATTTGCTCACCATTGGAGAAACTGATTACAAGATCTTCGTCCGAGTTTGATGCAAACTGGACATCACTTGCATTCACATCCTTCAATACAAGCCGGTCTACAACACCCGAGGTATAGTCATGATCATATATAACGTCATTACCATCACCGAGGCGGTAGCGATAGGTATCACCGCCTTCGCCGCCTTCCAATACATCATCACCACCTAAACCTTCGATGAGATCTTCATCATCAGTACCGTAAATCGTGTTGTTATCCGGTGTTCCTTTTATAGCACCATCATCAATTGGTTTGAGGAGCCCCAAGTCTTCATAGACGACATCATCGGCAAAACTGACGGTCGCAATTTTCCAATCAGAACTGGCTTGAAAATAGCCTACTAGGGTTACGCTCTCGCCATTAGGCAATGAAATTACAGCATTGCCATCAACATTGATGACGGTAACCTCTGTCGAATTTACATCCGTGAAAACTAGATTATCTATGTATCCGTTTAAGTTCTGTTCGCCTTCTATTGAATAGGAACCATCACCAAGTGAGTGCCGGAATGTCTCTGCCCAACGGCTACCTTCTACGGCACCCGATGCCTTCATATCCTCGGCAATTGCACTTAAGAGGCCTTTACGGTCCCAGACTTCCCCGTCAGAGAACTCAATAGTCTCAATTAATTGTCGCGAGTCATATTTAAGCTGATCGATGATCTTTATTTCATCACCGTTATCGAGGGTGAAAATTACATCATCCCCCTCTCTTTGGACCTTTATACCATCACGATTAGTGTCCTTGAACACCAACCGGTCGTTCTGGCTTGTGTTTTTAGTTTCAGTAATGGTGTAAGGTCCATCACCGTCCTTGTGTTCGTACCTGTCGTCAAATTCGGTACCGATTACTGTACCAGATGACTTCATGTCTTCAATGAGTTGCTGGCGAAGATCTGACTTCTGCCAAACCGTACCATCCGCAAATTCAAAGAATGACACTCCGAACGAGGTGCTCTTATTAAGGAAATTCTTCAGGGTTACTTCTTCGCCATTATCAATCTGAATAACTACGTCATATTCATTTCGGGATAACATTACATCATCCGTAGTAATTCCAGTCATTATCAGGCGGTCACTGCCATTAGAGCTGTTTGTATTTATTATCGAGTATGAGCCATCGCCTTTGGCATGGTAGAGCGTATCATTTCTAATGGTTCCCTCAACAAGCCCTGTCGCTTTCATGTCTGCAAGCAAGCGATTGCGGAACTGCTCCTCACTCCAGGTCGTGCCATCAGCAAACTCGAAAAACTCTACAGCGGAACTGGTTTTGCTCTGCAGCTGATTTATGAGCGTGATAGTTTCGCCATTTGGAAGCGTTATCACAACGTCGTTATAGATCCTTCTGAGAACCAGCTCTATTGCATTAACATCTGAAAAAGACAGGGTATCTGGATTGTTGGAGTCGCTCCTGCTTGTAATCGCATAAGACCCATCACCCAAAGCATGAGAGAACACCTCATCTTTTCCAGTTCCAATCACAATTCCGCCGGACTTCATATCAGATACGAGACGATGACGAATATCGGCTCCGCTCATAGAAGTCCCATCAGCGAACG
>NZ_LMCK01000090.1:406400-406666 GCF_001623165.1 Pseudovibrio sp. WM33 | reverse complement strand
TAATTAGATTGTTGCCACTGCGGCTGAAGCGAACATCTGCTGCACTCACGTCAGTAAAAGTCAGGGAGTCAGCACTGCTATAATCATCTTTGTCCGTTATGGAATAAGAGCCATCCCCCATCATGTGGGTATAGGTCTCATTCTTGTAAGTTCCAACGACAAACCCACTGGCCTTCATCTCCGCCATCAGACGATTGCGGACCTCATCCTGGTTAAGAGTGACACCATCGGCAAAGTCAAAACTCTCAATGGAACGATCACCATCA
>NZ_LMCK01000090.1:368456-406390 GCF_001623165.1 Pseudovibrio sp. WM33 | reverse complement strand
AGTCATGATCATATATAACGTCATTACCATCACCGAGGCGATAGCGATAAGTATCACCGCCTTCGCCACCTTCCAAGACATCATCACCACCTAAACCTTCGAGAGAGTTAGAGGCTTTGTCACCTTTTAAAAGATCAGTATGCGCCGACCCTATTAAGCCTTCAATATCAACAAACTGCTCTAGGCCACCGCTAATCTTAGCTTCGTCTGTCAACAGAGAAGCGATAACACCAAGCGTTGAATACTGATAAGCTGCTCTATCATGCCCTGTCCCACCGAAGAATTTATCAAAGCCACCACCTCCGTGGAGCACATCGTCACCATCCTCGCCATACAGTCTATCATTTCCGCCGACAGAGGTATCTGTAATCAGATCACCATGAAGGACATCATTACCATCTTGTCCTTTCAAGATATCATCACCACCATGCCCGAGAAGCTTGTCGTCACCGGCTCCGCCTTCCATGACATTTGACGCCATGTCTCCGGTTAGTTCATCAGCATGCTTCGAACCACGCATATTTTCGATATTTAGATAGACATCGCCCTCAGCCTCACCGCTGATCCCTTGCTTCTCAAAAAGGTTTGCAGCAACTCCTGCACCAGCATTATCGAACGATAACCAGTCGACACCTTCACCGCCATCAATATGGTCAGCCCCCTGCCCTCCTTCCAAAGTATCATTATCAAGGCCGCCTTCCAGCGTATCCTCACCTGCACCACCATGGAGTTCATCATCTCCAGCCTCGCCTTGAAGCAAATCGTTTCCAAGGTAAGTCTTAATCAGGTCGTTCCCGATACCACCCGCTACTGTGTCATCACTTTCACCAGTGTAAAATTCATTATCGAGCTCATCACCAATAAGATTGTAAGAATCTGTCAATCCAAGGCGTTTTGCTTCTGCTATCGTCGCATACCAACCTGCTGCAAAAGAGGAATCCGGCGTTGCAGCCATGATAGCGTTTATCGCTTCAGTATTTTCCAAGTATGTGTGGTAGTCAGACGCAACTTGTAAAGTAGATGCAATTATCTTGTAGATTTCAAGTGGGCTCTTCTCTCCAATCATGGAGCTGACATCCAGATTGACAAGTGCCCTTACAGCGGTCATTTGTCCGTCTGCTAGCTGAACCTTGGCTAAGTCACGAACATAAGCATCCAAGTAAGCATCCTGAAACTCAGAGAATGAACGCCCATTCTTACCGGCGTTCTTTAACTCTTCCTCAAAATGGCCGAATGACCACTGAGCCAACTCACCGTAGTTATGAGATTGAGACATGACAGTATCAATAAAACCGTTCATTCCATCTACATAAGCTTGTGCCAATGCTTCAGAAAGTTCTGTATCGCCATCATCTTTGGACCAAGTACCAGTTAACTCAAAACGCCCAGTCTCCGCGTTAAATCCGACTGACGTCCACGCTTGTGGGTCCTCATCAAAAAGAATATCAACTAAGAAACCAACCGCCCACGCTATAACAGCGCCGATAGGTCCAGCAAACGAGCCAAACATCACTAATGCGTTTGTCGCAGAAAGAAGAGCGCTCGTGACAGCTGAAGCTATAGTTCCTTCAATCGTCTCCAGATCTGGTAGGATCTCGTTGACAACAGCGCCAAGAATGAGACTGGCCCAGCCGCCGACTCCAGTGAATTCTTGCGGAAGTGAGGCAACTTTAATGCCTTCGTTTACTTGCTCATAAAGACTTACATTGGTGCCAAACAGGGCTTTTACGGCATCGCTATCAACGAGCCAGTCGACCCCATATGTCAAAACATTGTTGATTCCAGCCCCAACAACCGCCTCAAAAATAGCCCCTGGAACACCTTCAACATCGATGAACTCGAATATCTCAGCCATCACGAGCTGATTGACTAGACCGACAACATTGTCGACACCATTGACGATCAGTTCCCCACCAAAGTCCTCAAATACACCGTTGGTGATTGTCTCGAGATGCTCACCAAGAGAAAACTCACCATAATCAATGTAAGCACGATGAACCAATGCGCCGACAACTTCGCCTACATTCCCTAAAACAGTATCCAAAATTGTATCAGTAACAATTGTCTCAAATGGATTTGCGTCTTCTCCAAGGATTGCTTGAGTTAAGAACGGCGTAAGTGCATGTCCGACAGCTTCACCTGCGAACTGCCCGGTTAGATAGCGAGGCTTTTCAAAAGCAATAACATTACCATCTTGATCTCGGACCTCTCGGAAGAAAATGATGTTTCCCTTCCCATCTGAGGTTGTCACTTCAGTTATCGCGGTATCGCCAGAAAGAAATTTTTGAATCTCCGTGGTCTTATCAGGCGTCTGAAGAACTACGTAATCCGGCACCTTGTCGCCATTTACATCCCGAATATCGGTGATTAGAGCAAACTCATGCGGCTTTAAGAACGAAAGGATTGATTTATTGTGAACTCGAATACCACCAGCAATGTAAGTGTGAGTTTCTTCAACCTCGAAATTATATGTTTGATAAGCGCTTCCGTCAGGGGAAAGAAACTCCTCCAGTTCTAACCCGCTTCTTCCAACCAGCTCAGGCACAATGGAATTTGTCAGGTCATTTAAAGCTGATGCGCTATCAAAAGCAGAGGCGACTACATACTCAGAATTGGTGATATTCGACATATAACTACCAGAAGTTGTGTAAGTGCTCAAAAAAACACGTGATAAAAATAAAACGGTGTTAAATCTTAGCGAGAGTTACTTAGCAAGCTGAATGGGATGTTCGGCTTGCCTTTAGCAATCTGATCAGCCGTGCGCGTCACAATCTTCCTCCGAGGATGAGATTCGCCTAGAGGAACTAGACCTGGTGAGGCTTCCCAGTCAGCAGCAGCAAAAATCTCAGCTAATGTTACTTGAGAACGTTGTAAGATATAGTCTTCTGGCTCCGGCAGCGCACCGTCGAAGATCCAATGAAACGGTTGCTTACTATCAGAACCCGAGACAACGATATAGCCGTCCTCAGTCAGCTCACCATTAGCAGCTTTAATCAAGTCAAGAACACAGATGTCGCGACTATCATCAAGAATAAAACGTGAGCCAGCTCGTATTTTCTTTTTACTTTTAACCTCTATCAGACCATCAGCCCGTCGTTGACCAGTTACTGTCCAGACCCATTTATCTCCGTCACCAGCGACCTCACATCCAGTTGCAGCACGGATCATAGAGCCGTCAGCTTTCAAAAAAGCCCCATCGCTGCGCAAAATATCAATGATTGGAACATGGCGACCTGCGAACTTACCATCACCGCAGAACGTTACATGACCCGGAGTAATCATTAATCCGAAGACATCTAAAATGTAACGAGATTGATTACGAAATGTCTTAGAAACACGACTTAAAGAAAGTCGACTTGCCTTATCATAAGATTGAACTTCATCACCAATCTCAATTTGCTCAATTGGCTTTTCACTCCCATCAGCCAGTAAAACTGGTACGGATGAAAGAAAACAACTACCATTCCCAGCTTCTAGAACGTTCCGCAACATCTCCGCAAGGTTATGCCCATTTTCAAAACCCAGACGAAGCTCAAGAGGTACATTCTCCGTAATAGATTTAAGCAAATGATATGCATCGTCTGCGATCGTTGGATCTGAACTGATCAATTCCACTAAAACTGTCTCAATTTCAGTGTAAGTTGCGTTGGGATTTTCAGAAAATAAATCATCAATGACTTGAGCAACACGATAATACGTCGCGTTTTTATAGGCAGAAAGCCCCATTAGATCGAGTAATTCGCCTCCGATTGACTCCCATCCACCATTAAAGGCCCCTAGCCCGCCAAAACCGAGAAGAGCGTATGCCGCTTTTGCCCCGTGCAAATCTAGCCTAATATACTCTTCGGAAATTCGATCAGCATCTAAACCCAACACATCATACCAATCAGGAAGCCAGCTTCCTTGCGTCGCGGTATTGATGACTATGTCAATAGCCATGTGGGCTGGATAACCATAATCTTGCAAAGCATTTTTGTACGATTCTTCAATAATCAAAGTACTAGGTAAATCGCCATCATTTACAAGCAAGTAGTTCAAATAGTTCAGTTGATGAGCAGCAGCAACATTGTACCAATCTTTTGCGACACTACCAGGCGCAACTCTCTCCCATAGAGCTTGAACCGTTGGCGTATATATATCATTTTCGTGGTCCAATATCCTGTAAGCGGCGGCTGCATAGTTATCACCAGCAAGCGCTAACAGTTTATATGCATCGGCATAACGCTTTTGACTGTGCAACTTGATAGCGCTATCTATAGTTGCTTGATCAATAGACTGCGTCATTTAACCTCCCTTTCAACCTGCTCTAACACTGCTTTCACTTCCGAGGTAAACCGAACAGGTGGATAAAACAAAGAACGCTCAAAATTATAATTTCTCACTGACGCATCCGTACGCTGCCAGAAAATCTGTGTCATAGGCTTCAACCTCTGGAGCACGGTCCTTAAGTTTGCAGCAGGAAAAGAGCCTATTGTCATTTGAAAATTGTCTTGCCCAAAGTACAATGTGACCCCGCAATGGGGAAAAACCTTAGCCCCTTGACTGCGCCTTCTAAAAGCAAACAAAGGCGTTGAGCATGACACCGTGCCTTTAACCTTCCCACCTCTCCAAATCCAAAATTCTCTATGCTCCAGAATTGGCTCTTTACCATCTTGAAGATCAAGATCCCAAAAACGACCATCTTGATGAAAACAAAATACCCACGGATCTTCTTGGGAGAGATAAGTTATGGTAAGTACGTCATCACGGTGAATTTCCGCATTAGCTGAGACCCATTCTGATAATTCTTTAATCTCAACACCCGTACATCTATTATGCAAAGTAAATACATCGCTAATATATGTAGAAGCTTTCAATACATTAGATAATGATCTTGATAAAAAGTTTAGATTAATTTCAAACTTCTTAGTTATTGGAGCGTTTTTCAATGTCTCCGTAAATAACTGAGAAATAGTATCATCACACTTACTGCTAGTATTAAGTTCAGCGTAGTTTTTTATGCAATTAGGGATCAACTCATTCTGATCCCAAATAATCCTCAGACCAAACCTTGAATCACGATCACTCAGATCTACTGATTTCATAATTTCAGCTTGCTGGGCTGGTGTTTGAGATACCGCATGATTAGAAATCATGCAAAAATAAAGTATAAATCGCAACAATCTGAAAGACAAATTCATTTATATACAACTTAATTCAGAAACAGCCAGTAAACACATCGAACTTTCTTAATGTTACAATCTACTTAAAAACTGATTTACAATCGCAGACTTCTCTGTAAATGGTGAAACACACTCGATGACAATGATGTTCTTTCCAGATCGCCAATCTTGTGCGCTCAGTTGCCGGTCTCCAGATTCAAATCTCACTTTAACTTCGTCAGAAACTGCGGCCCAACTTAGAAATGCAATCGGTTGTTTTCTTTTGAAATAGAGTTTGAACTGCTGAAACAAGATAGCCGGCGTGACAACCTCTTCAATTATTTGTATTTTTTGATTACGATGCTCTTTACTTACAGTCATCAACCAAACCGCTTGTCCAAGTGCCGAAGCGAAGGTTTGAGTTTTCAGATCATCCCAATTTGCCTGTTCTTGTTTCATCTTTTACGCCAATCATTCTAGATGGAAATAATCTATGCGAAATGATCTATTATTTATACATATTACACGCATGAACTAACTGAGATATTTTACAGGGAGATCTGTAGCAATATGCCCCCTTAGGCAATTCACGATATTTAACTAGTGATAGCATTATTCTAAAATCACTTTTTTGATGCCAAGTCGTAGTATTCTAGCTACGTTATTATCTATCCATTTGATTTATAGATATTATCAATTAATCTCGCCCAATTGTTTTCTAGAGTCGCAAGAAGTTTTTCTTTGCACCTTAACAGTAAGAAAGACGGACGCTTTTCAAGCACATAATTGCTACTTCAAACTATGAAAAGGTGATTTTTTCTTATGAATGGCGCCTACCATTAAAGTGTAATAGGTCAAGCAGCCGCCTCACTGAACTGCGACTCTAGAGCTGAAAGAAAACCGAAAGAGCGCAAACTGAAGTTATCTTTCTTCAATTGTGCGCCTCCAGTGCGCTTTTAAACATTCTTTTTCGTCTGAAGACGGAAGTCTCAGACCTATCCTATCGAAAATCAAGATAAATTCGCGGCGAGCTGATTGACCTGTCGCACCACAACAGGAAATTGCCTAACAAGTTTTTTGCATCTACACGTGATAATGAAAGTTATAAGCTGATCCTCTCTACATTGAGAGGATCTCATGACGCATGCAACTCATCCAATTGCCACCGTGATTGATATCCCCGTTTCTGGAGTTCATGGTGTTTCTTTTCTTCCCGTGATCATCATTGCAGAGCAAGGAATTTTCACAGAAGCGCTCAGTTATGTGCAAGATTATAGTCTGGGCCTGAAGGGCCGCTCTCTCAGAGCAAGAGCAGATACGATTGCTCGATTTCTTAATTTCTGGAATCTTTTCGTCGGTAATGAGCAGCTTTCAATTGATGAACAAACAAATGTTGTGCTCGCTTACGTGGATTTCAGAATAAATGGCACATTCGAACTCAGCGAAGACCATCCATTAGCCGATTTGCGCTGGAGCCCCGTTCAAAAAGAACACGCACGAAACGAGTTCAAGTACATCACAGAATTCTTCAGCTACATGGAATCCTCATTTAATGGTGATGGCAGCGCCAAACTCTTTGACAACGCTAAACTCTCATTTTCTAGTACAAAAAAGAAGCACCTCGAAACGTATTCCCAAATGGCACAAAAAGACTTTTTCGCTCATCTGGGAAAGTCTCGGCGGTTTTGGGCCGAAATCCGAGAAGATGGGTTCACATTACCTCAATGGGTGCGATCGGCAACAACAAGAGCCGCATTCCGCCCCTTTCCGACATTGGATGAAGTGACCGCTCTGATTTTGAGTGAGCGCAATGTTACTTTTAAAGCCATCTGGATTGCTTTGGCGTTTGGATCCCATCGCATCAGTGAAGTCTTGCACGCTTGGCAATGTGACGTTCTGCCAGCAAACGAACGTGCCAAGTTCTTTGGACCGACAGGTGCGAATGACCAGATACTCTTTTTGCTCGCCCATCCATCTGAGAGCACATACACCAACGGAACAACTACGCGTGGAGTTACACGAGAGCAATATCTGAGAGCACATTATAATCGCTTACCACGGACCATGCTTGCTGACAGAGACAACAATAGAATTGGATGGAAAACCAAGACGCTCATCGGGGCAGCAAAAGTAACAGATACATTTTGGCTAAATCCCGAAGCAGCACAGCTTTTTGAGGGTTGCATAGCAGAACTTCAGAAGTTTCATTTGCATAACAGAACATCCAGAAAGCACCCTTACTTATTCGTAAACACAGGCGCACGAGACGAAAACTTCGGAGAGCCAGTTAAATACAAGCGGGCAGCAAAAGCTTTGGGAGATGCATATCTCAGAATTGGGCTTGTGCCTGGTACCAATGGCCGAAATCTTCACGGTTTCAGACATTTCGCAAAATGGTATGCTGCTGATGTCCTTGGCCTTCCCCCTCAGCAAATCCAGGTAATCCGGGGAGATGCTTCAATTCATTCCCAGGATGAGTACGGCAAAAATGTGCGACAACTTCACGAAGCAATGACCCAGAAGACGCAAAATACACTGTTTCAGGACTAGATACTATGCATTTCAAACTATTGAAAGATTGTACAGAAATAGTTGCAACCAGTGATGAGCGTTTTTTCTTCAACAACTCAGCAGATGAGGTTGCGGTGCTTAGGAGTGACCTGTCGGCTTCGCACCTACTGGAAAAACTTGATGAAGTTGAAAAAATCATCCGCTCAGGGATCGTGGATACGTTGTCAACACCGCTAAGCGAGGTGCTGAAAGACCCCATTAATAGATTGGGCTCAAGAAACGATCAGGGAACCATCTCAGACGAACTAACGGGACGAATCGGAACACCTTCCAGATCTGGACAGACAAACACATTCAATTATCTATACCTCAGAGGATTAGACGGGCCTTATAGAAACTATTTGATAAAAACGGGCAAATGGCCCCTGTTCACATCACAAGGAAAAAAGAAATATCCAAAGCGCTTGAGAGAAGACCGTCACGGCACTACAGCCAATCAAATAATCAATGGGCTTTCCTTTAGAGAGTTCCGCGCGATGATGCAGGATATAATAGTCGACGCCAAAGTGCCACTAACATCCAAATCAGTCAGGCTTCTGGAAATTGATTTTGAAGGGCTTCGAGGTAGACTCAAGATGCTTTCGAATGGAGGAATTGAACTTCTACTGAAAGAGCTATCAAACTTAGACACAAAAGTCCTGCCACCTGCTGCGGTAAGACGTTCTGGAAAAGAACGAGGTCTCTCCTCAATAGCAAAGGCGTGGATGTACCTCCTTATCTATGGTGCACAAACTTTATGGAAACTACCTGCAAAAGTATTTGAAGGCTCGATCAACACCGTATGGGCGTTCACCAGAATTCCGAGATTTACGGGGCAAATGGCAAGTGTTTTCCTACCTAAGGAAAAACACCGTGAACTACGCGGCGTAATGCACTCCATAGGCATGCATTACAAGGCTGAGAGTGCGAGAGATATCCAGATTAAAGAAATCTATCTCATCTTCGCTTGCTCAAACTATGGAACTGTCGAAATTTTTGATTTCGAAGGCCTTGATCTGGTGCGCGCATGCATTGCTGGTTGGCTACCCCGTCACAACATCGTCCCTTACATAAGAGGATGCATCAATCACTATGAGATAGATGATCGAGAACGCGACGAAATTGAAGCACACTTAAGTGTGCGAGCCGGCGCAAGAGCACAATCAGCTGATCCATTCATAATGTACCGAATGCCATATACTGAAGCCCGAAACCTATTAAAAGCACAGGTATCAACTTTTGAAAGGCACACCAAGCGTCCCTTTCCCAACCACTTCCCCTCATATATCGAACAGTGGATTTTCGAACTCGAAAAGTTGATTTCCCAAATACCAGCCGTCAGATTTGCAAATTATTTAGCTGCAGCACATCATTGGCTGAGATACGTTTGGCTCATGGGACCTGACGCTCCGCACAGTTGGTATGACGTTGAACGTTCAAAGCACATCCATAGTAATGACAGTTCTGTCTTCACACTTAAGTCTCACCTAGAAAAAAATAGCATAAACCCTAAGGCTTTGGCTCCTCTAGAGAAGCTCTGGTTGCTTTGGGAAAGAGAAAATCAAACCGGAAGAGTATGTCCTTTTCAGAACAAAATGGACTGGAAGAATCCGGAAAAAAGAGGCCGCACACACCGCCGTAGCATTCCAGATCTAATCGTTGAGACCTTGATTGAAGAAAACGTCAGAGAGACTAAAGATAGTGAACCCTATGCGTTCATTCGGAAGTGCCTACTAAGCGACAGATCTGGCAACAACATAGAGCACAAGACAAGAGTAGGCGGCGAAATCAAAACTGCTCAATACCCACTACAAGCCGCCATCATCGATTGCATCCTTCATCTTGGCATGCGCAGCTCGTCTGCAAGGTGGTTGGATTCCGGGCAAGGGGACGGGAAAACCGTTGATATTGACAGGGTGGAGTACGTTGAAAACCCTGTAAACCCAGACAGCAAAGAGCGAAACGGCGCTTTGCAGATCATGCAAGTCGGGCTGGATAAAAAGGTGCTTTCTCTCTTGATGCTAAAGAACAAGACAACAGACCTCCATGAGATACCGTATCTGCCAGAAGCCCTAGCGAAGCGACTAGATTATATCCGAATGCTTCAGGAAGAGTTCAATCCGACCAGTGAGCCGACACAAGCCATTGACCGCAAGGACAAAAATAAGTTCTCCGAGGCTACTGTAACGGCAAAGATCTATCCGCTTTTTCGAGACCCTAGCCCACGAAACTCTGATAAAGCACCAATCTCCACGGACAAACTGAGCAGATATTGGCACAGATTGCTCAAGCATTGCGAACCGATTGTTCATACGAAACGCAAGAAGATTTACGGCGAGAATACATCATTTTATCCGTTTTTCGATGTGAACGATAACCCGTCTGGGACATTCACTCTATCCGTGTCTCCGTTGTCACCTCACTTCTTGAACAGGGCGTTCCACCAACAATTGTTCAGCTTCTTGTCGGCCATAAGAGCCCAGTCATGACGTTGTACTACGAAGCCATTGACAATGCCAAAACACACCAAGCTATAGCAACTGCACTGGAAGGTCGACGCCATGCAGCAGCAAACGCCATTGCTAACGCTACGAGTGAAGAAGAGATCGATGAGAAAATTTCTCAACTCTTAGGCGGCGCTATTACACCAAAATCGAGCGAAGCTGGAGCTCAGGCCAGTAGAGATTTAAATGAACTAATATCAGAAAATCTGGCAAAATATGGTCGGCTGCAGAACGTTCCTTCCAGCTTCAGTGTCTTCGCTCACGGGATCTGCCCTGGTGGCAATTGCAATCAAGGTGGGGAACGCAAGGGGCGGGTATTCACACCTGTTCATCGAGATAAAGCGTGTTCCCGTTGCCGCTTCCGCTTAACAGGACCAGCATTCTTGGCTGGCCTGACAATGAATGCCAATATTTTGATATCGGAAATTTCTGCCAGTGCTGAAAAAGAGCGCAACTTGAACAAGGAGATTCTGGAACACGAAGACGCTGATATGCCAACAACAATTCTTGAAACGCGCGTCAATCAGGAGATCTCATTCCGAGACGAGTTATGGGCTGACTGGGCCGCTGAGGTGACGACAATACAGGAGTGCATTACAAAAACCAAAGAATCTTGCGAGGGAAGCAGTACGCTACCTATTGAACATGTCAGTATCGGCTTTTCACTTACCGAAAAACATCATCTATCGATGCTGCACACTATCTGCCAAAACTCAAAAATCATTCTAGGTTCCAGCATGGATGTCCCAACTGGACTAAAAGAGCGTCGGGATTCGATGCTCTTCGATATAGTAGCAAACAACAATGCTGAGACATACTTAGTGAGGCTCGACAAAAAAGAACGAGAGAAGGCCTTTGATGCGCTCGGCGACATGATCAACGAGTTAGAAAACAAGACACCTGAAGGTGCCGACTTTATCGATAGGTTACTCAAAGGAGACGAGAAGCTACCGCCGAGTTTGCTACCAAGCCTTACCCAGAGACAAGCAGACTTGGAGGTGTTTAATGACTGAGGAAAAGCCAAGTGCTGTCTGCTTCCAAAACCTCCTCCATGATGCGGAGAATTACAAGCGACCGGATGTTCGGATCGAGACACTTGGGCGCCTGAAAGTAGCCTGCGATGCGATTGAAAGCGGCGAGGCCAAACGCATTATTGAAGAAAGTACATGTACCAAAAAGTCAGTAGAATTGAAGATAAATGCCACCAACGTTCAAAAGTATGTTCGAGCAATGGGATGGCCCGGTCCTCAGCGGACGACGATTGAACGGAAAAATGGCGCCAGTAGTCTGAAACCATATGTAGAAGCCCGCGAAAACGAACGTTCGAAGACAACACGACCCAAGCCGCGCCGAATCTCCGAGGAACTCGAAATGGTACTTCGTGAGATCAATAGCATTGAGGTCCGCCAATATGTCCGAAATCTGATGGAACATCGGAAAAGGGCAGAAAGCCAGTACAACGCATTAGTGTCAGGCCTACGTAAAATTCCAGCACTTTCTATCGACGAGATACTAAACGTTTCCAAAACGCCTTATCAAACCAATCTAGCATCATCTGCTAACTTAGGCATCACAGCTGCCGACAGAATATTACTGGGCACAATATATGAAAAACTCACGGATAACGAAACACTAACCCAACACTTTAACCTAAAGTTCGATGGAACTAGCCTGCAGCAGGGGCAAACAACAAAGAGGCTACTGACAAAGAAAGAGCTTGACGCACTGCAACGTCTTGCCAGTCCGTTTGGAGCGGGAATGAGCGAGCAGGCGTAGCCCCTTTCTAGCACAAAACGACAGCATCGCTTGGATAGTCAGAGCTGCAGTGCATGCCCCTCTCAAAATCTGGCCAACGAGTTTCAGCCACACCAATTCGCAAGTTTAAGAAGCCACGAAAGTGTTTCCAAAAAAATAGGAGCCACGCTAACAAGCGGAGCCCCCATTCTGATAGCCCATGAAGAGCTGAAGCCAAATGAGTTGGCAAATTAAGCGTCAACTTCAACCGGACCAGCCATACCGAGCGCGTGCATGTAAAGATCCAGTACAGCCTCTTCTTCCTCACGCTCATGAGGCTTCTTTTTACGGAGGCTAATGATGCGGCGAAGTACCTTGACGTCAAAGCCATTTCCTTTGGCTTCTGCGTATACGTCCTTCACATCATCAGAGATGACTTTCTTCTCTTCTTCGAGCCGCTCAATGCGTTCAACGAAGGCTCGGAGCTGATCTGCAGCTACTCCATCACTCATATACTTATCCTTTCTCGCGCTTTGCAATTCCACAAAACAGAATGCTTACAAACTGTGTTCTGGAATCTCAAAATCGGTTTATAAAACAGCGTGTCTCATATAAGGTGTTGACATTTCACTCATACAACAGATTGATGGGGTGATTAGAAACCGTTACCCTTAGATTCCGCATAAACATCCTTGATGTCGTCCGCGATAACTTTTTTCTCTTCTTCAAGACGTTCAATACGTTCAATAAATGCACGCAGTTGATCTGCTGCTACACCACCGGCATCTGACATATGAAATCCACCTTACGTTCGTGCGAAACACCATTAACCTTGTTGTCTTGCTGCCAGAACTGAGCACACGGGTCAACCGTTCACGACCTCTTTTCAGCAACCTTTACAGGTTCTGGGGGATGAACTGAATTTCAATGGGAATATAAAACAGCTGCCTCAATTGCTGCACAATCTATTGGCACTGACCTGACGGAAATTCATCCTAGCATTGTGGCCCATTTCCCCAATCTGACATTCATTATCAGGTAGCCCCAGTAGATAGGCACAAAAATAAGTGCCGCTACGTACGCATTGATACTGCAGTCAAAACATACTCACAATTGTCCAAAGATAAATCTGCGCGACAAATTCGCTCTCTAAATATATCAGAGAACCGGCCTGCTAACTAAAAGTCTTCACTCGGAAATTTAAGATAACAAATTCGGGTTTTCCATTCAGCGGAACATTTGCCTCACGCAAAACTCGACAAAGTGTCGCAGCATCAAGAAACAACTTTCGGCTCCGCTACGTAATACGAGTTTTGCTAATCTCCTGATGCTCATTATTGAGCGGTCCAAACCGGACAATTGTCCGAAACGCTGTTTATCTCTTTGTCTTATCTTTCGAAAAATCAGTTCTAAAAAGGGCAGGAACTGTGGGAGGTAACACTGTTTTTTGGCTTTTCTCTTGATTCCATGCAGAACTCAGGCCAATAAAGATATTCAGATTCCTAGAGGTAAGGTCCGACTTTTGGATCATATTTCAAATGTTAACGGGGGTCGTCCACACTCATCCAGAGTAAGGGTGGCGCAACCAAAGCATGACATGTCGGGTTTAAGCCAATTCATGATCCTGCCGTTTTTGCATGGTCAATGGTGAGTTGGGGCAACGTTCTTTACTCAGAACAACCTGTATTACCCTTTAGTCGTGCTCGAAATCACGTCGGCCATGGGCTGAACCACGTTGACAAGGGCATCAACTGAACGCATTAAACTGCCGTTTGTAGCTGTACATATGACTGTTATGAGAACATCCAGAAACGACTTCGCATCTGCTGTAATAAACCGTTTTCGGAAAAATTCACTGGCTCTTGCCTGTGTTGCTTTTGGAGTTCTGAGCTTTCAGCAGATCCCCTCTGCTAAAGCGGACTTTCGTGCATGTAATAAGACCGAAAGCACAGTTAACATCGCAATAGGCTACCGCGATGGCGCCGATTGGATCACCGAAGGATGGTGGACCATCGAAAAAAGCACTTGTGACACACTGCTGTCCGGTGAATTAGCGTCACGCTACTTTTACTTGTACGCAGTACAAACGGACCAAAAAGGCGAATGGGATGGCAAGGCGTATATGTGTGTACGTCAAAAAAAATTCACCATTCGCGGTATAGAAGACTGTGTCGCTCGCGGTTATGAGCGAACAGGTTTCTTTGAAATAGATACAGGCGAGCAAAGCAGCTGGACGGTCCAGCTGACGGAGCCGGTAGAGCAAGGAACAGGTGGACGATGAAGCGTAATAGACGGGTCAAAATTCTAGCAACTCTCGGCCCGGCGTCTTCCGAAAAAGAAGCAATCAAACAGCTATGGCTTGCAGGTGCCGATGTTTTCCGCATCAACATGAGCCATTCCTCCCACGAAGTTCTCAACAATTTGGTTGGTCGCATCCGCGAAGTAGAAGCAGAAGTAGGCCGTCCAATCGGCATTCTCGCTGACTTGCAGGGTCCTAAACTGCGCGTTGGCACTTTCGCAGATGACGCAAAGCCAGTTCTAGAAAATGGCGCAACCTTTGTTGTTGACGCAAACGACGCTCCAGGTGACGCATCCCGCGTATACCTCCCACACCCAGAAATTCTTGGCAGCCTCGAAGTTGGCCACCGCCTTCTTGTAGATGATGGCAAAGTTTGCCTGCGTGTAACTGAAGCGTCTCCACAACGCTGCGTGACCACTGTTGAAGTGGGCGGTAAGATCTCCAACCGTAAAGGCGTTTCTGTTCCAGATACAGAGATCCCTGTTGGTGCATTGACCGGAAAAGACCGCGCAGATCTTCTTGCAGCTCTCGATGCAAAAGTTGACTGGGTCGCACTGTCCTTCGTACAGCGCCCAGAAGACCTCATCGAAGTTCGCAACACCACTCAGGGCCGCGTTGGCGTTCTGGCAAAAATCGAGAAGCCGCAGGCAATTGATCGTCTCTCTGAGATCATCGAGCTGTCCGATGCAATCATGGTTGCCCGTGGTGATCTTGGCGTTGAAATGCCACTTGAGCAGGTTCCAGGCCTTCAGAAGCGTATGATCCGCGCATGCCGCAAAGCTGGTAAGCCAGTTGTTGTTGCAACGCAGATGCTTGAAAGCATGATCACGTCTCCGGTGCCAACCCGCGCAGAAGTTTCTGACGTGGCAAATGCAGTGTTTGAAGGTGCGGACGCAGTGATGCTTTCCGCTGAATCTGCTGCTGGTGACTTCCCGACAGAAGCCGTTACAACCATGGACAAAATCGCCGTGGAAGTTGAGCAGGACGAGAACTACCGTTCTATCATTCACGCTCAACGCACAGAACCAGAAGCAACCGGCGCTGACGCAATCACTGCTGCAGCTCATCAGGTCGCTGAAACTCTGGATCTGGCAGCGATTATTTCCTACACCGCATCTGGTGGCACAGCACTGCGCGCATCTCGCGAGCGTCCTGCAACACCAATCATTGCGTTCTCTCCTGAAATCTCCACAGTTCGCCGCCTGACCATCGGTTGGGGTCTGCACTGTGTTGCCAATCAGGATGCTGCGACTGAGGAAGATCTCATCGATCGCGCATGCTGCCTTGCAAACACTGAAGGTTTTGCAAAGCCAGGTCAGCGCGTTCTGGTTTCCGCTGGTGTTCCATTCGGCACCCCGGGTTCCACAAACATGCTGCGTATCGCATTCGTGGGTTCCAAAGACGCTTAAGTCGTCAAAGAACACATCTTAAAGCAATAAAAAGCCCGTGATTTCGTATCACGGGCTTTTTTCTTTCAATCGATTAAATGAGATTGCTCCAACGCAACGAACTTCACAAAACACAGCCTTGCTTTAAAACGCCCATTTGAAATCTGTGAGCCATTCACTCTCACTCCAAAGACGACGAGCAACCTCCGGGTTCAGCGCATGGCTAGCGATCTGCGCTCTTCCAACCGATCCAACAGTCTCCATACGCTTTGTTGGGCCATAGTAGCCATTCGGCTCAACTTCCAATCCAGCAGCAGCGAGCACCGTTGGAAGCGCACCTCGCTCAGCAGACTGCGCGAACATACTATTCATCCATCTATACGCCATGCTCATCCAGCCTGTCGGACCTGTACTCTGCAAATTGGTGGCTGAATAACCTGGATGCCCCATAGCGACAAATGAAGAACTCCCTGCATCCGACAAACGCCGCTGAAGCTCCAATCCAAACATCAAAGTGGCCAGCTTACTTTGCGAATAAGCTTTCATAGGCGCATAATTTTCACGCATCATCAGGTCGTTAAAGTTGATCTTGCCCATCTTGTGCACAAGACTAGCGACCACAACAAACCTTCCGTTTGCAGCTTCGACATTAGGTTTGAGCAAGCCAGACCATAGAAAATGTCCCAGATGATTGGTCGCAAACTGCAACTCATACCCATCAACACTCTTCAACTCTGGCGTCTGCATAATGCCAGCGTTATTGATGAGAGCATCAATCTTGGTGTATCGTGAAGCAACGTTTTCCGCTGCATGGCGAACAGACGAGAGATCACTTAAGTCCAACTGGACAAGGTCTATTCTTCCCTTCGCCTGAACTTGCAATGCTTGTTGGGCGACTGAACCTTTTTCAGTATTCCGGCAGGCAATAACAACGTCACCACCCGCTTTCGCAAGCATCCTTGCCGCTTCAAGGCCAATACCGGAGTTACCGCCTGTTATGATATAAGTTTTACCCTCAAGAGAAGGCAGTTTATCCGCAGTCCAGTTGGATACTGCGCTGCTCTTGTTCAATGTGCTCATTAAATTCTCCAATGCGCGGCACCTATTCGTGCCGCATAATTAAGTTGACAATAATTACTGAAATTGTCAACCAGGTAAACATGAAAACAAACTTTGATAAAAAGAAGGCACTGGGCGTTTTTGCTCAATATGGCTTCCGAAAGACCTCAGTCGGTGACGTAGCAAGCGCGGTCGGCCTCTCACGCCAATCGCTCTACAAAAAGTTTGGAAGTAAGGAAGAGTTGTTCCAGACCATAATTGAGGAGTATTCTGAAGAGGTTGGGCTCCAGGCACTGGATATTCTTGAAGAAAAGACCAATGACTCCAAATCTCGCATCCTACGCGCTTTGGACACGATCATAGGTCAGCATGTCGATCTGATGAGAAATTCTGTCCACGGCGCCGAGCTGGTTCAGATGGGTGAGCAGGTCATGTCTGCCGTTGGTAAAGGCATCATGCCTCGGGTCATGCTCAAAATTGCGGATGTGATCCTGGAGACGCATGAGAACCGAAGCAAAGAGCAGGCAGAAGACGACGCATTCATCCTCTACACCCTCGCCAAGGGGCTCTCTCTAACGGTCTCAAACTACGCAGAATATAAATCAGGCATCACCAGAGCTGTAAACCGCCTACTGGACTAAGAATAGTCTTTGAAAGCTTAGTGATACTGCCCCCACAGCTCCACACGTAAGCTTTTAACAGCATCCTGAGCATTCTCCAGCAACGGATAGATGCTCAGCACATGCTGAAACACTTCAAGTGCCTTATCGTTCTTTCCAGTTTTCCGAAGGATCATGGCAAAACCTGAGAGCGCAGGATAATGGCGCGGCTCGATCCGAAGCACTTGCTCAATATCAGCAAGTGAACGCCCCAGATCCTCTTTCAAGAAATATACGGTCGCCCGGCGGTTCCACCCTTCCACATATCCGGGATCTAAACGAACAACCGCGTCCAGCAAATCAAGCGCTAAACCGTATTCTTTCCCTTCAATAGCTTTAGCAGAACGCATCATAAGCAGATCAAGCGTATGACTCCCAGACTGCATGAAGAGGCTATGTATGCGCCGTGAGATCGATTGCGCATTACCCAATGTATCCGCATCCCTCAGTTCAAGGAACAAGGCATCCAGAAGTTGCCCACGCGTGTAGTGAGCGGGTACACCATGCCCGGGTGCAGACCGCCCTATCTGAGCAGGACCGCCAGCAGGACCATTAAGAGCAGCCTCAGGGCCGGTATTGAGCTTAGGATGCCCCTTTGGCAGTCCACGAGTGACCTGAACCTCTACGGGACCCACAACAGCCACAACACGCTCAGAAGCACCTAAACGCTCCACTCCCACCACAAGCAGCAGGAAACACGCAAGCGCAACAACACCACAGGCGCCAACGCAACGCCTTAACCTGTCAGATTGTCGTGAAAAAGAGCCCCCTACCGAGAAACCGGAGAGCTGAAGTTGTGGAAACGTCGATGCCCCTGTGACGGAGCTGTTTGGGCGAGCAAACAAAAAAAACCGCATGGCAAAAGCATCTCACTTTTGCCATGCGGCTCGCAACTCTTAGAACCAAGGGTTTTTCGCGCTGTTTTAGTTTAAATCAGCGCAGAAAACTTAACCCTGACGTGCTTTAAAGCGTGGGTTCTTTTTGTTGATGATGTAAACACGACCCTTGCGGCGTACCATCTGGTTATCACGATGGCGGCCCATGAGTGCCTTAAGAGAATTCTTAATCTTCATTATCCTACCCCCGGTTAGGGTCAATTTTATAGGGATCCTGAAGTACCACGATCCGCCAGTGAAAAGAGGCGCTAAGCGCCTCATTAGTACAACCTCTGATCTCGCCGCGCTGCATTCTTACGAAGCGGCGCAGGACCAAGATCGAGGTCCGCTCCGCCGGATATACATCAAGGATGTTAACCGACGAAAAATGGTGGGCGTGACAAGGATCGAACTTGTGACCCCTACGATGTCAACGTAGTGCTCTCCCGCTGAGCTACACGCCCGAAACTTTCAAAGAAGCTCGTCCGTCAGCGCTTAAACGCTGCGGTGGAGAGGCGTATAAGAGGAATTTTGAGAACGTGCAAGTCCAAAAATGGAAATTTGCTATCTCTTTCCACATTCACCCCTCAAAACTAACTAAACAAGCATTTTTTCCACTTCGCGTACCAAATCTTTTAAGTGAAAAGGCTTGGAAAGAACCTTTGCATCCTGAGGTGCCTTGGAATCAGGATTAAGCGCAACAGCAGCAAATCCTGTGATGAACATAACCTTCAGGTCCGGATCAAGTTGAGTAGCTTTACGAGCCAACTCAATACCATCCATCTCTGGCATCACAATGTCAGTTAGCAATAGGGCAAAGGGCTCTTCGCAAATACGTTCGTATGCGCTCTTTCCATTATCAAAGGAAACAACAGTGTGCCCAGCCTTCTCAAGTGCCTTGGACAAGAACTGGCGCATGTCATTATCGTCTTCCGCGAGCAGAATTCGAGACATGTTCGACAACCTTAAAACTCCAGGTGCAGCGACGGGGTTCTCTTTTCAGAGCACTCCCGTAAATAAATAGAATATGTCAGACGCACTCGCCCCTCGCAATCCGACAGATTCCGAATACCGTACGCTGTTAGGAACAGGAAACTACTCGGGAATACCTGTCAAAACAATAGGGACAAATGAAACAGGTTCACTTCTAAAGAGACTTCTGCGTCAACTGAGGGTCCAGCGCCACACCGCCCCCTCAAACTACGCAAAAACTCGCGCATCTCTTGCCTATTTCATAAGCAAACTTTCAAATGTCTAGCCCATACGCAGATCTCGTTCTATAGTAAGCGGGATTGCGGTGATTAAGGAATGTAGGCTCTGTGACAGTTTTGGAAGATCATCAGATTAAGGCGATAGCGAACTACAGCAGTGCGCTTGACACCGGAGATCAGGTACCCGCATTTGAGGTACTCTCCCCAGATGAACATTCTGTCCCTTTTATTTTTAACAGCCCCCACTCCGGGCGCGCGTACCTTTCGTCGTTCCTTCAAGCCTCTCGGTTGGACACCACCCAGATCAGACAAAGCGAGGATGCATTTGTCGATCTTCTCATCAAGGATGTCGAGCAACTAGGTGCACCGGTTCTAAAAGCCAACTTCCCGCGTGCTTACCTTGATGTGAACAGAGAGGCCTATGAGCTCGATCCAAAGATGTTTGAAGGCAAGCTCCCCAAGCACATCAATTCGCGCTCTCTGCGTGTTGCAGGAGGCCTTGGAACCATCGCCCGCATTGTGGGTGAGCGTAGGGAGATCTACCACACGCGTATTCCGGCAGAAGAAGCGCTGGATCGCATCGAGCAAGTCTACAAGCCCTATCACAACACCTTGCGTGGCCTGTTGAGCAACGTACAGGACAAGTTTGGCCTCGCAGTCCTGGTAGACTGCCATTCAATGCCATCCGCCAACTCAAACAAGAACCACGACCCTAAAGCCGACTTCGTCATTGGGGATAGGTTCGGGACTAGCTGTTCTGCCTGGCTTTCTTCCTGTGCAGTCGGACTGTTGCAAAACATGGGCTATAACGTAGCTCTCAATCGCCCGTATGCTGGCGGCTACATCACAGAAAACTACGGCAAGCCAGAACGCGGCGTGCACGCGCTGCAGGTTGAGATCAACCGAGCACTCTACATGGATGAGCACACCCACCAGCCACACTCAGGTTTCCACGACCTGCGCAAAGACCTGATGGAGTTCATTACTGCCTTGGTCGAGATGGTAACGGAAAGCTTTACCAGAGAAACTCTGGCTGCAGAATAACCTGCAGCCCCAGTCCATACTGCCTAAAAACCAAGCCAGTAGTCGTAAAGCCTCTCAATATCTGAGGAACACATAAGAGGCATGGCCCCTTTCAGGACTTCATCTGTCCAATCCCACCATTTCATCTCCAATAGCATCTGAACCTGTTCTTCAGAAAAGCGGGAGCGCACAACTGTTGCAGGATTACCGGCCACAACGGCATATGCTGGTACATTCTTAGTCACGACAGCACGGCTGCCAATCAATGCGCCGTTACCGATCTGCACACCCGGCATGATCATCGCTTCAGAACCAATCCAGACATCATTGCCAACACGTGTTGAACCTGCAGGCTTGAAACCGTCCTGAGCTCCTTCAAAAGCAGGCTCATCAAAATAGTGAAATGGAAACGTTGTGGCCCATTCAGGACGATGCCCCTGGTTACCGGCCATCATAAACGCTGCCCCTGAACCGATAGAGCAATACGCACCGATTATCAGCTTGTCTTGCGCCTCTTCATCTGAGCGTAGGTATCGGGCACACTCATCAAAGCTGTGGCCGTGATAATATCCAGAATAGTAGGAATGCTTTCCAACAATAATATTGGGATTGATCACCTGCTCCTGAAGCGGGATCCCTTTAAACGGACTCTCAAAGAAATTCGGCACCTTATTCTCCCCTTGCCTGCACCTCCCTACGACGGAGAACATTAACAACCAGACAAAAAAAAGGCCGCTCTCATCTGGAGGCGGCCCTTAGTCTAGGGAGGAAACGCCCTTCGCGAAGGGCGGCGCAGACACTGAATGTCGCGCTGCAATAAAACTCGCATCGCATCGCAAACACGTCAAGCATTCAGCTCCGAAATCGGGCTGTTCCTATACGAATTGGCCAGTTTGTATCCTTGAGACAACACCCTGATTTTTCAGGGATCATAGCCGTTGGTATGAGTTTCACACTATAGTTTAGCAGTAAGTCGTAGACACCAACGCATGGTTTCAACAAGAGCATTTGCAAACTAAAACCGGCCTCAGAGCCATAGACATTTGCACTTTTCTAAATCCTGACTATGGTGCGCATGCAATTGACTGCTCCTACCGGATAAATTGATATGACCTCTCCCAGTCCTGATTATGCTTTTCTTCACAAACTTGCTGACGCAGCGGATGCTAAAACCATGCAGCACTTCCGCAGCGGCTACGAAGTAGACAACAAACTGGAAGCAGGCTTTGATCCAGTCACCATTGCGGATCGTTCTGCAGAAGAAGCAATCCGTGCGGTTCTGGAAGCCGAGCGTCCAGATCACGGCATCATCGGCGAGGAATACGGCAAGATCCGCGAAGACGCAGAGAATGTCTGGGTTCTTGATCCAGTCGACGGCACACGCTCTTTCATCTGCGGCACTCCGTTGTGGGGCACACTGATTGGCCTCAGAACCAACGGCAAAGCCTCTCAAGGCATTATGAGCCAGCCGTATAACAGCGAGCGCTTTTGGGGCGATTGCAACGAAGCTTTCATGACTGGTCCACTCGGCAAGCGCACCCTGAAAACCCGCAGCTGCGCATCCTTGTCAGAGGCAATCATCACCACGACCGAGCCGGCCTTGTTCAATGAAGTCGAGCGCCCGGTATGGGACACGATCTGCGCAGAAGCTCGCCTCACCCGCTACAGCACAGATTGTTATGGCTACGCCATGGTGGCAGCAGCAGGCTTTGATGCAGTCATTGAGACCGGCATGAACACCTACGACATCCTTGCCCTGATCCCAATCATTGAAGGCGCAGGCGGTTTTGTCACCAACTGGACCGGAGGCAATGCAGCAGACGGCGGGCAAGTGCTTGCCACAGGCGACAAGCGCCTCCACGATGAGCTGCTCACCAAACTGGCGCAAGTAGCTGTTTAATCCGCACTTCCCGGAATAAATGCATCGAATGCAGCCCAGAACTGCTCACGATAAGGATCTCGCTCCATTAGAATCTCATGGCGAGATCCTCGAATCTCCAGAAAACTCATACCAGGACAAGAGCGGCAAACTTCCTCGGCATCGTCAGTCGAGACGATCTGATCCTTTCCCGCACCGATGACTAAAGATGGCACGCCGAATTCAATCTGAAATTCAGGCTCTCTAAAGCGCTCTGTCGCCAATCCCATAGCACGGAACCAGCTCACCGTCGGAGAACCCAGCCCCAACTGAGGCGCCTCTTCAAGAATAGCATTCATCCGCTTAAAGCGATCAGGATCAGACGTGAGCGTATTACCGTCATAGTCGACAAGAATTTTGTCATTGCCACCGGGAACAAAAGCGTTCCCCATGCCAACCCAGACAAGCGTCTTGGCAAGCGCACCTGCCATCTTGACCATACGTCCCTTCATCGCAAGACCGACGAGGGGAGCTGTCAGCACCGCCCGATCAATCTTGGTCTTCAGCCGCCGATTAGCATGCATAACCACAGCACCGCCGGTTGAGTGTGCCAGTAGGAAGTGCGGCCCGGGACAATCAGAAAGCGAGACATTGTCCAAAACAGCATGTAGGTCCAGAGCGAACTCATCAAAACTCTCAACGTGGCCGCGCCGCTCGTTCTTCAGCAAACGCTCAGAACCACCCTGCCCGCGCAGATCAAAAGCCACCACATAAAAACCACGCGCCCGCAGTTCCTCAACAACCTCAAAGTATTTCTCAATAAACTCGGTACGGCCTTGGACAACAGTCACAGTCCCCTTGAGCGGAGACCCGGTCGGAGCCCAGCGTGCCCAACGGATTTTCACGTTGTCTTCTGTCTGGATAAAACCAGACTCCGTTCCCTCTGGAACCCGATTGAAATCCGTATTGACCAGTACCATCAGCGCGTAACCTCTAGTTCTCTCACTCTCAATTTGATAGCCTTTCCAAGCAACAGGCCGCAACCGCAATTTCTGGAAGTTTTTTCCATCTCAGTACGCGGTAACAAGGATATTTACATGCAAGACACAGACCTAACATCTGTTTCCCACGAGATTACCAGCCTCGCCCAGCTCGAAGAGCTCTATGGAAGCCCGAAACAAATCTCTATCGATAAAGAAGTCGGCTATATTTCTCAGCACTACAAAACCTTTATCGAAACCTCTCCTTTCTTCGCACTCACAACTGTTTCTGAAGAAGGCACCGACTGCTCTCCACGTGGGGACCCTGCAGGCTTTGTAAAGGTCATTGATGAAAAAACCATCGAGTTTCCGGACCGTCGCGGCAACAACCGCATCGATAGTTTGCGTAACATCGTTCAGGATCCACGTGTCTCTTTGTTGTTTATGATCCCTGGTGTCGGTGAAACCATCCGCATCAACGGGAAAGCCAAAATCTCTGCGGATCCAGTCCGGTTGGAAGCTCATAAGATAGAAGGTAAACTGCCGAAATCTATCATGGTCGTCACGGTCGAAACCATCTACTACCAGTGCCAGAAAGCCATTTACCGCTCAGGCCTTTGGACAGAAGATGCGAAGGTAGACCGCAAAACAGTTCCAACTGCCGGACAAATGGCACAGGCACTGTCAAAAGTTGAGTTTGACGGTGACGCCTATGACAAAGCTTATCCGGGGCGCATTAAAGAAACAGCATATTAGAGCCCAAACGCCGAAAGACCTGCCTTGATCGCAAAGAGGCAGGTCAGACGGATAAACAGATTAAGATCTTGGGAATGCCCTTTAGTACCCCAGATAACGATATTTGATGATCCAGCCGCTATAGGCATCAACGACCAAACGAGCTCGATGTTGGCCCTGCCAGCTGGCCTTCACGACGTAAACATCGCCCTTGCGCTTCACTTTCTTGAAATTCCGGTAGCCCCAGGCACGCAGACGCCGTTTGATCTGCTTCTTGTTCAGTGCATGGTGTTGTCCGTGTCCCCAATGACGGTTCTTCTTATAGTGAGCCTGCGTGACCTGAACGCTTACGTTTGGTCCATCGTAGGTGAATTGAGCGCCTGCATTTGCCGGAGCCGCCGCACCAGAAACTCCCAGAGCAACAACAGCTGCAGCGGCCAGTCCGGTTACTTTTTTCTTCAAAGCATTCATCTGTTCTCTCCTTGTCGGCAATAAGGTTTGCCTGAATACAAGGAGAACGTAACAAGGCGCGGATGTACGGGATCAGAAGCGCCTGTTCAGGTTATGTTAATCTGAAAATGCGGGCATCATTCCAGCAAATACACCTATTTTGAAAAAAACTCTTGAAACTTATTCGCCCCGTCCCCATCTCAAAATCACAGGCGCCACAGAGTGGGTCTGACACCGCTTAGAACCTTCGCCACGATTGGGAAGGCACTGTAAGCAAAAGGAAATTTCATCGTCCGCGCGCTTTGCGGCGAATGGTGAACGTTGCTCAGATGACCCGTTGGTCACATAAAAGAGGACACATAAAATGCGTCATTTCGATCTTACCCCCCTCTACCGTTCCACTGTTGGTTTCGACCGTCTTTTCTCCATGCTGGATTCAGGAACGGAACAACAGGGCTCAGCCTATCCTCCTTACAACATTGAGCGCACAGGAGAGAGCGCATACCGCATCTCCATGGCAGTCGCTGGTTTTATGGAAGATGAACTGACGATTGAAGCTAAAGAACATGTCTTGACTGTTTCTGGCGAGAAAAGTCCTGAAAGCGACGAAAAAGAAGTTCTCTACCGGGGAATCGCCTCCCGCGCTTTTGAACGCCGCTTCCAGATCGCCGAATATGTGAAAGTGATTGGCGCAAGTATGGAGCACGGATTGCTCCACATTGACCTCATCCGAGAAATTCCTGAGGCAAAAAAACCGCGCAAAATCAACATCACGGCTGGAGATAAAAAAGAACACAAACAAATTGAAGGCGAAACAGTAGCTCACTGATGTGTATTCCTGAAAAGTGGAAACCGGTTTTCAGATAAGAATACGCCTTTAAAACCCAAAGCCCTCGCGAGGACCTTCCTCCCAAACTCCCACCCTCGCGAGTGGCCACCCTTGTAACATTCTAGATTTTCTAATGTCTCTCAAAGATTGATTGGCACGCCCCTGCCAATCAATCCCACTCAAATCAACAGGGTTCCTCCTCCGCAATCCTCCCATGCGGATCTGTCTGGCTGCCTTTCCCCCCAGTAAGGGCCAGACACAATCAACGCCCCGCTTGCCCCAGCGGGGCGTTCTTTTATGCGCGCTTCAGCAAGCACAAAGATACTCTCTCTGCATCTGTTTCTATTTTCTGGAATTTCTGCGTTCCCTACAACCACTCAGCCACTTAAGAATTATCGAGTGGTAAGTTACACGCAAAATAAGAAGGGTAGGTTAGTTCACTTAAGGCCTTGCCTTGAACCCACTGGACTGACACCGCAAGGGTTGGCCTCTAACACCCTTGCTAACCCCTTGCAGGTGCCCCGCTGGTCTGCGGATTTATATCCCTCCGCAGACCAGCATTCTATGCCCTTCTGCTCCACACCGCAATCATAAGATGCAATCACGATACAGGCTGTTTGACGCGATTACCCACGCAGATGCGTCAGAAACTCGTCTACCATCTCTGGTGTGGTCGCAAAGCAGGTCACCAAGCGAAGGAACACTTCATCTTCTGAGACGAAATCCGCTGGAATATCATAGAACTTCGCGCCAGCTGCTTCCAAACGTGCAGCCTGTGCTTTGGTGAACACCGGGAACAACTCGTTGGCCTGTGGTTCAATTGGCAAACGCACGCCTTCAATATCGCGCATACCATCGGCAAGACGCATGCACATCGCGTTGGCATGACGCGCTGAAGCCAGCCAGTCGTCGTCCTTCAGGTAACCTTCAAATTGCGCAGAAATAAAGCGCGCCTTTGAGAAGACCTGTGCAGCCCGCTTGCGCAAATATTCAAAGCCCTCGGACTCTTCAGGGTTGAAGAACACAACAGCTTCAGCACACCAGCAACCGTTCTTGGTACCACCGAAGGACAGAACATCCACACCGGCCTTCCATGTCATCTCTGCTGGAGAAACATCTAAAGACACCAGCGCATTTGCAAAACGAGCGCCATCCATATGCAGTGGTACATTACGGGAATGAGCCACGTCCGCCAGCGCCTGAATTTCATCAAGTTGGTAGATGGTCCCAAACTCAGTCACCTGAGAGATAGAAACCGCAGCAGGACGGCCATGCATCGGATTATTATCCGGTACTTTGTTCATCGCGGTACGCAGCGCATCAGGCGTAAGTCTGCCATGTTCGCCACCAATACCAATCAGCTTATTACCAGCCGTAAAGAATTCCGGAGCATGGCACTCATCAACATTGATGTGTGCATCTTCATGGCAAAACACTGCCCCACCCGGCTTCGCATAGGTCGCAAGCGCCAGGGAATTCGCTGCTGTTCCTGTAGAAACCAGAAACACTGCAACTTCTTTTTCAAAGAGATCATTGAACTGCCGCTCGATAGAGCGGCTCAATGGATCAACCCCATAAGCGGTGGCAAAGCCGCTTGTATGGTTCGCAAGTGCAGTCATAACTGCACTCGTCGCACCTGCCCAATTGTCACTCGCAAAAATCATAGGATTTGAATAACAATATACCAAGGGAACTCAAGCCATTTATTGACCTTAAGGGCAAAGCTCTCCACGAGAAGCCCTTTAGGAGAGCAACACACTCTCAGAAGTTCCAGAAAGGTGCCCTTTTTTAAGGTCAGCTTTCAAAGTTAGAACAAGTGGGCAATGATCTGAGACCTCAGGTTTCTGCAATACTTGAAACTTCTGGATCTCATCGACCTGATCAATCAACAAGTAATCAGCAAACTTACCTGGCTTTTTGTAATAGGAGTTCCGAGTAGTTTCGACGCCATAATGATTGACCAACTCAACCAAACCATCTTCCTCCAGCAAACGAATGGTTTCGCTGTCAGGCTCAACATTGAAGTCACCACATACTATTCTCAGATCACCAGCCTCAGAAACTCCGCGCGAAATATCGATCAACCGCTTCGCCTGGTCGAAGCGTTCTGGCGTGTCCATCTTACCATTCAAATCACGAAGGCCATGCATGTGGGTGATGCTCACAGCACGGTCTGTCGCATAATCATAAACACGAACTCCATGCGCATTACGAGAGCGTGGGTGGTCTCCATAACCATCAGCAGAATAGTCTTTGTGCACAAACCCTTGCACCTGACCAATAATAGGGAAGGAACGATGCACAAATGTTGCCAGCCCCCATTGAGAGGGGACAGACTGCTCCTCATCCCAGAGCACACCCTGAGCAGCAGGACAGAAGACAGGCACATGCTCAGGCAGCGCTGCGCAAACATCACGGAAGAAATTAGCACGCTGAGGTAAGACGTGATCACCATCCCGATAAGTCAGCCAGTCCTTATCGCTTTCTGGTGTGTGAACCACCTCTTGCAGGCAAAGCACATCAGGCGCGGCCTGAGATAAATACGGCAGCAAGTCAGAGTAGAGCGTCCCTCCCCAACCATTCAGGCACATAATCTGCAACGCCACCTCCTTTAGCTCAGTCTGCGCAAGCTCTAGTCATATACACAAACGAAAAAGAGCGCATCACTTCATCAGTGACACGCTCCAATATCTGAATGAAAGCCAATAACTCTATCAGGCTCTCAATATAAGCCTCATGCGTGGCTCTTTGTATCTGAAACACCCGTTTCGTGGTGAATGCCGAACCATTTGCCCAACACCCAATCCAACGAGAACACTCCAGGACCACGGATCACAAGCACAGTTGCCAGGAAGATCCACAGTGCACGCTGATCAAAGATCAGAGCAGACGGATGGCGGTCAAACAGCGCACCAATTGTCGGCATATCAACACCATGACCAACCACGTCGACGATAGACATAACAATCACAAAGCCAATGAAACCAATGCTTGCGGCACGGGTAAACAGGCCCACAACAATAAGCACCGGAATAATCACTTCACCCCATGTTCCCAAAAGCACAATCAGGCCATAGGGAAAAAACGAAATCTGAGAAATATCATACCCAGCCGCCTCGGTAATATGCGGCAAGATCTGCGCATATGCACCGGTTGAAGGGAACAGGAACCCAAGCGCACCATCACCAAACTTGGTCAGCGCTGAATTCCAGAAGTACATAAACAGGACGCCTGCGAAAA
The DNA here is from genome assembly GCF_001623165.1 of Pseudovibrio sp. WM33. NCBI lineage: Bacteria > Pseudomonadati > Pseudomonadota > Alphaproteobacteria > Hyphomicrobiales > Stappiaceae > Pseudovibrio > Pseudovibrio sp. WM33. Next base: position 377,855 of record NZ_LMCK01000090.1, on the reverse strand, counting down.
GAAAACGCGCAGACAGGCCAAGAAACCAGCCTTCAGTTACACGCTCCAGCCAGCCAAATACGCCCTGGTATAAATTTACAAGCATTCTCATCGGATTCCTCCTCTGGTGCTTTCCACCACTCGGGGGCCTTACCGCCCAGCCCCTCGCAATCAATATTAAGCTTTGACGTCCACGCTCGCGAACACGCGTGCGCTCAGCAGGCAGCCCAATGCCTGCGACAGATCAAAGAATTTGTAAGAGGATGAAACTGCTTCCGCAGCCTCCCCCAATGTCTTGCCAAAGAACAATAAATCGGCGAATGCCGCTACGTCCTGAGCCAGTCCGGTCAGTGTCACGTCCATGTCAGGTCGGCAAATCAAAATCACTTGATCAGCCTCAGGCGTGACACCTCCCACGTCTTCCGAGCGGTTCTGTTTCCAGATTTCGCTAAGCGGAAAACGGGAGTAAATCAGTCTATGTGCAGAGATCGGCGTAAACACCGCATCCCCCAGTTTTGCTGGATCAATCTTGGATAATACATCCGGCGCAACAGGCGTCGCATTCGGCCCGTGGTACACGCGCAACCATGCCCATTCCAGCTCTGCGACGTCTTTCAGATATGGATAATCTGCAAGGGGAGGAAACGCGCTAATGAACTCAGAGAACTTGCCTCCAAACTCACTAAGTACCGGATGCTCTGGTGGATGCTTACGAACGAATTCTGCAGCAAGTGCTCGGAAGTAATCACGCCCGACCAAATCATGCACCGCAGGAAAGTTGGTAGCCATCGCATCAATCAAACTCGCCATTACGTTATTGCGGTAAACGCCATAACGCTTCTCAGAAGGTTGACCATCACGCCCCAAAACCCCATCGGGTACAGGGACGGCTGGATTCATCAGCCCATCTGAAAACATGTCGAAACCTTGCATGTTTGACTGCAAATCCTGCAAAGGAACGCCAAAACCTTTCAACGCAATCTTTTCCTTAATGCTGTCAGGCGCTTGGGACATGATCACCCCGCTTCTCAGCGGCTTGAGCCTGCGTCTCAATGTGAGATTGTATCACCACATCCGCCTGTTCAGCTTCATAAGCGAGAATTTCCCAGGTCGGAATATTCGCATCCCACTCAATAAGAGTTGGTTGAGGACCAGTCCGGTCAATTGTCCGCGCATAAAGCGCCCACACAGGATCAGCAACTTTACGATCATGTGCATCGATTAGAAGAGGATAGCCCAGCTCGTCTGTTTCTGGTGCATGCCCGCCAAGGTGAATTTCCTGAACATGCTCAACCGGGAATCGGTCCACATAATCTTCAGGAGAGCCACCAGAGTTCGTCGCAGAAACAAAGACATTGTTCACGTCCAGCAGCAATCCGCAGCCAGTTCGTTTTACAATCTCGCGAAGAAACTCAGTTTCTTCATAGGTACTCTCCTTGAAGATCACATAAGCACTTGGGTTTTCAAGCAACATCTGACGACCAAGGAAGGTCTGCACTTCATCAATATGGTCAACGACCTGCTGCAATGTCACCTCAGTGTAAGGCAGAGGCAGAAGATCATTGAAATACTCGGTGTCGTGCGTTGACCAGGCCAGGTGCTCACTGAAAAGGCCCGGATCATAACGATCAGCGACATCTTTCACGCGAGAAAGGTGCTCTTTATTCAGCGGATCAGCTCCACCAATAGACAACCCGACACCATGAAGAGAGATAGGATAATCACGACGGATCGCTTCAAGGTAACCGTGTGGAGGACCACCGGCACCCATATAGTTTTCCGCGTGAATTTCGAAGAAGCCCATATCAGGTTTGTCATTGAGAATACGATGATAATGATCAGCTTTTAAGCCCACGCCACCTCGTGCAGGTAGTTTTGCATTGACTCTTTGCGCGCACATATCAGTACCTCGTTCTATATTATGACTTCTTCTTAAAGAAACACCGGAGGGGAAAAACCCGCCCCGGTGCAACGCAGTATATTGTAAAGTAAAGCGATTAGTGAGGCAGATCGCGGGAAAGTTCAGTCAAAGAACCTTTACGGTCACCTGGGACTTCAATGGATTCACATGTACCGGTTGGTACGAGGGTCCAAGCATTGCCCTGATAGTCAACAGTGGAAGTACCTGCACAAGTGGTGCCAGCGCCCGCTTTACAGTCGTTTTCACCAGCAAGGGAAACGCCGTAACATTTTTCTTTAGAAGCAGCTTCAGCAACAGTAATGTTTGCACCAGCTACAGCAGCAGTAACAGCGGTCGCAAGTACAGCAGCGGACAACGTTTTTTTGGACATTTCAAAACTCCTCAAATTGAAATTCGGCGATGTGTTCAACAGGTTTGGTTCGCCTCTGAAGACAGTTCTGACAAAAAACTCGATCAATGGGAAATCAAACACATGTTATTTTCACGCGATTAAATCAATAAAATGAGATCATCGTCCTCACAGGTTCGTGAATAGTTGAAATATTATTGCATCTAACTTGAGTTTTAGATGCCAATGCGACAATCGGCCTAATAAAATTAAAAGAATAGAAATAAAGACTTTCTGAAACGCTCTTGCTCTACCCTCTGAAATCTGGCATGTTCGCGACGCGGAAAAGGACAGGAGTACTGTCCTTATTATCCCGCATGCGTTGATGACAATCTGGAAGACAGCTTCCAAGCGATCCACCTAAGAGATCCACACAACGCAAAAGAGAAGGATGTAGGCGCGTTCCCAACGCCGCGACATTCTCCCCCAAATGTGTGCCATGCGGACATATCGCAATGCACTCGCCAAAGGGGTAAGATAGATCGGAGGAAACTCCGAATGGGCGGCCCTATGTATAAAGAGGCCGTGCTTCATTCGACAGATCCGGGGCAAGCCGTGCCGGGGCTTCGAACGAGCCGCGAGGAAGACCTCCCCGCGACCCGAACGAGGAAGTGACCTTAACCAGTCACATTGAGATGAGCGAAAGTGAGGCCAAAAATGGCAGAAAAAGGAGGAAACACGATGCATATGAGTGGGGGGGAACCTATGAAAACCCGAGCTACCACCACAGGCACCGTTACGGAAAAACTCCGCACTGCTGCCACTGAGGGGCTTTACAATCCAGCCAAAGAGCACGATGCCTGTGGCGTCGGCTTTATAGCTAACCTCAAAGGCGCACAATCTCACCACGTGGTACAAAGCGGCCTTCAGATCGTTGAAAACCTGACACACCGCGGCGCAGTTGGCGCTGACCCATTGATGGGCGACGGTGCAGGTATGCTGACCCAGGTCCCACACGAGTTTTTCAAAGAAGAATGCTCGAAGATCGGATTCGATCTTCCAGAAGCTGGCGAATACGGCGTTGCGTTCTTCTTCCTTCCACAAGATAAAAAGCTCCGCGAGCAATGCGAAAGCATCGTTGCGGAATGTGTTTCTGATGAAGGTCTTGAAGTATTAGGCTGGCGTGATGTTCCGGTCGACAATTCTTCTTTGTCGAAAGCACCGGATATTGCAGCGACAGAACCTGTTTCCCGTCAGTTGTTTGTAACTCTACCAAACAATACAGATGGCGACATTCTGGAGCGCCGCCTCTTTATCCTGCGCAAAGTGATCTCCAACGTAGTGCGCGAGAAATCTGAGGCCGTAGAAAAAGGTTTCTACGTCGTTTCCTTCTCCAGCCGCACCATCGTCTACAAAGGCATGTTCCTCGCGTACCAGCTTGGCGCTTACTATGACGATCTGCGTGATGAGCGCTTCATCTCTGCGCTGGCGTTGGTTCACCAGCGCTTCTCAACCAACACTTTCCCGTCATGGGATCTGGCTCACCCATACCGTATGGTTGCGCACAACGGTGAAATCAACACCTTGCGCGGCAACGTAAACTGGATGGCAGCCCGTCAGGCATCTGTGTCCTCTCCTGCATTTGGTGACGACATCAACAAGCTATGGCCGATCTCTTACGAAGGTCAGTCTGACACAGCATGCTTCGATAACGCCTTGGAATTCCTCACCACTGGCGGCTATTCCCTTGCGCATGCAGCTATGATGCTGATCCCGGAAGCGTGGGCCGGCAACCCGCTGATGGACGAAAACCGTCGCTCTTTCTACCAATACCATGCCTCTATCATGGAACCATGGGACGGACCTGCAGCGGTAGCCTTCACAGACGGTCGTCAGATTGGCGCAACGCTTGATCGTAATGGTCTACGCCCTGCCCGTTACATCGTCACTGATGATGATTTCGTGGTTATGTCTTCTGAAGTTGGTGTTCTCGACATTCCAGAAGAGAAGATCATCCAGAAATGGCGTCTCCAGCCAGGCAAAATGCTCCTGATCGATTTGGAAGAAGGTCGTATTGTTTCTGACGAAGAAATCAAGCGCCAGCTCTCCACGGCAAACCCTTATAAAGACTGGCTGCATCGCACGCAGATGGTTCTTGAAGACCTCCCATCCGTACGTGAACGCGCGCCGGTTGCAGGTGAAACCCTTCTCGACCGTCAGCAAGCCTTTGGTTACACACAGGAAGACATCAAGCTTCTCATGCAGCCAATGGCAACCGTTGGTCAGGAAGCACTGGGGTCTATGGGTACTGACACACCTGTGTCCGTCCTCTCAGACAAATCCAAGCTTCTGTACACCTACTTCAAGCAGAACTTTGCGCAGGTAACCAACCCACCGATCGATCCGATCCGTGAAGAATTGGTGATGAGCCTCGTGTCCTTCATTGGACCACGTCCGAACCTGTTTGATCTGAAAGGTCTTTCTACCTCCAAACGTCTGGAAGTACGTCAGCCGATCCTCACCAATGCTGATCTGGAAAAGATCCGCGCTATTGGTGACATTGAAGACAATCAGTTCCAAACCAAAACCCTCGACATCACCTACTCTGCTGAGAAGGGGACCGAGGGCATGGCAGATGCTCTGGAGCGCTTGTGTGCTCGCGCTGAAAAAGCTGTTCATGGTGGTTACAACATCATCATCCTGTCTGACCGCGTAATCTCACGTGCCCGCATTGCAATTCCTGCACTATTGGCGACAGCTGCTGTCCATAACTACCTGATCCGCAAAGGTCTTCGTACCTCAGTGGGTCTTGTGGTTGAAACGGGTGAAGCACGCGAAGTTCATCACTTCTGCGTTCTGGCCGGTTATGGTGCAGAGGCAATCAACCCCTATCTCGCATTCGAAACAATCCGTTCAATGCACTCTGAAGGGTCTTTCCCTGAGGAAGTGGATGAGCATGAAGTTGTCTCTCGCTACATCAAAGCCATTAACAAAGGCATGCTCAAAGTCATGTCCAAGATGGGCATCTCCACCTATCAGTCTTACTGCGGTGCGCAGATCTTTGATGCGGTTGGCCTGAATTCAGAATTTGTAGAAAAATTCTTCTTCGGTACAGCAACAACCATCGAAGGCATCGGCCTGAAAGAAGTTGCTGAAGAGACTGTTGTTCGTCACCACGATGCATTTGAGGACATTCCTGTTCTGCGTCGCTCGCTGGACGTTGGTGGTGAGTATGCATACCGGACCCGTGGCGAAAACCACATGTGGACCCCGGACAGCATCGCCACACTTCAGCATGCAGTACGCAACAACTTGCCTGAAAAGTATCTGGAGTTTGCCAAGGAAGTGAACGAAGCCTCTGGCCGTTACACAATCCGTGGCATGTTCCGCATCAAATCAGCAGAAGAACTGGGACGCCGTCCAGTCAACATCGATGAAGTTGAGTCCGCAGAAGACATCGTCAAGCGCTTCTCAACGGGTGCAATGTCTTTCGGCTCAATCTCTCGCGAAGCTCATACATCGCTTGCGATTGCTATGAACAAGATTGGCGGTAAATCCAATACCGGTGAAGGTGGCGAAGAAGCCGAACGCTTCAACCCACTGCCGGATGGATCTCCCAACCCAATGCGTTCTGCGATCAAGCAGGTTGCATCAGGTCGCTTTGGTGTAACAACCGAATATCTGGTCAACTCTGATATGATCCAGATTAAGGTCGCTCAGGGTGCAAAGCCGGGTGAAGGCGGACAGCTGCCAGGCCATAAAGTGGATGCAGTGATCGCAAAGACACGTCACTCCACGCAGGGCGTAGGCTTGATTTCACCTCCTCCGCACCACGACATCTACTCAATCGAAGATCTGGCGCAGCTAATCTACGATCTGAAGAACGTGAATCCAGAGGCAGATATCTCAGTCAAGCTGGTGTCTGAAGTTGGTGTTGGAACAGTTGCAGCAGGTGTTGCCAAAGCGCGCGCAGACCACATCACGGTCTCAGGCTTTGACGGTGGCACAGGCGCATCTCCGCTCACCTCTTTGAAACACGCTGGTTCTCCATGGGAGATGGGCCTTGCTGAAACCCAGCAAACGCTCGTTCTCAATGGTCTGCGTTCCCGTATCGCTTTGCAGGTTGATGGTGGTCTTCGTACAGGCCGTGACGTACTTGTTGGCGCTCTTTTGGGAGCAGATGAGTATGGCTTCTCAACAGCTCCGCTGATCGCAGCTGGTTGCTTGATGATGCGTAAATGTCACCTCAACACCTGCCCGGTTGGCATTGCGACCCAGGATCCGGTTCTGCGGAAACGCTTTAAAGGCACTCCGGAACACGTCATCAACTACTTCTTCTATGTAGCGGAAGAACTTCGCGGATTGATGGCAGAACTCGGTGTCAGGAAACTGGACGAAATCATCGGTCGCTCCGACATGCTCGACAAAGAAACTGCGATCAATCACTGGAAGTCTGAAGGCCTTGATTTCTCAAGGATCTTCTATCGTCCAGATGCGGCCCAGGAACAAAGCCGCTGGTCACAGCTTCAAGAACATCCAATCAACGATGTTCTGGACCGTGAACTCATTCGCAACGCGATGCCAGCACTCGAAAGCAAAGAAAAAGTTGAGTTCCCGGCAAAGATCAAGTCAGTTGATCGTTCCGTTGGCGCAATGCTTTCTGGTCAGATTGCTAAACGCTACGGTGCAAAAGGCCTCAAAGACGATACCATTCATATCTCTATGACAGGTACGGCTGGTCAGGCGTTTGGTGCCTTTGTTGCCAAGGGCGTGACGATCGATCTTGAAGGCGATGCAAACGACTATGTAGGCAAAGGCCTCTCAGGTGGTCGCATTATCGTACGCCCACCAGAAAACACCCGCATCGTGCCGGAAAATTCCATCATTGTTGGGAATACCGTTCTTTACGGAGCAACCAGCGGTGAAGTGTACTTCCGTGGTGTTGGCGGTGAGCGTTTCGCGGTTCGTAACTCCGGAGCAACTGCAGTTGTTGAAGGTGTTGGTGACCACGGATGTGAATACATGACCGGTGGTGTTGTTGTTGTAATCGGTCAGACTGGCCGTAACTTCGCAGCAGGCATGTCCGGTGGTGTTGCTTACGTATTGGACGAAGATGGTACTTTTGGCTCCCGTTGCAACCTTGCAATGGTAGACATTCAGCCCGTGCAAGAAGAAGACGACCTGCTCGAAAAGCTGCATCACCATGGCGGCGACATCGAGTACAAAGGACGTGTGGATCTGTCAGCTGACATGACACGCCACGACGACGAACGTCTACGTCTCATTCTTGAAAACCACGTGAAGTATACTGGTTCCACCAAAGCTCAGAATATTCTGAATGACTGGGAGAACTGGCGTCCGAAGTTTGTGAAAGTTATGCCGGTTGAATACCGTCGCGCGCTTCAGGAAATGAAAGCTGCGCGTCTGGGCCTCGCGGCTGCGGAATAAGAGGGGAAGACATGGGTAAGGTAACTGGCTTTTTGGAGATCGACCGGCAGGAGCAAAACTACCAGCCGGCATCAGATCGCATCCGCCATTTTCGCGAATTCACTGTCCCGCTCTCGCAGCCGGAAGTGGAGCGTCAGGCAGCTCGTTGTATGGATTGTGGTATTCCGTTTTGCCACGGTCCTGCCGGTTGTCCAGTAAACAACCAGATCCCCGATTGGAATGATCTGGTTTTCGCTGGCGACTGGGAAGAAGCATCACGCAATCTACATTCAACCAACAACTTCCCTGAATTCACGGGCCGTATTTGTCCTGCTCCATGCGAGGAAGCATGTACGTTGAATCTGGAAGACATTCCGGTCGCGATTAAAACTGTCGAACAAGCAATCGCTGATCGCGCCTTTAAGGAAGGTTGGATCAAGCCTGAACCAGCAGCTACTAAGACAGGTAAAACTGTTGCAGTTATTGGGTCTGGTCCTGCAGGTATGGCAGCTGCTCAGCAGTTGGCGCGCGCTGGTCACACAGTTCATGTTTACGAACGCGAACCAAGTGCTGGTGGTTTGATGCGATATGGTATTCCTGACTTTAAGATGGAAAAACACTATATCGACCGCCGTGTAGCACAGCTGGAAGGAGAAGGCGTAACCTTCCACTACGGTTGTGAAATCGGTAAAGACGTAGAGTTTGAAGAGATCCACACACGTCACGATGCAACACTGCTTTGCACTGGTGCAGAACGCCCACGTGATCCAGGCATTCCAGGCATGGACCTCAAAGGTGCGATGTATGCGATGCCTTTCCTCGTACAGCAGAACCGCCGCGTTGGTGGTGAAGATGTATCGGGCGAAGAGCCATACTGGGCTGGCGGCAAACACATTGTTGTTGTCGGCGGTGGTGACACCGCATCTGACTGCGTTGGGACATCCTTCCGTCAGGGCGCTCTGTCTGTAACCCAGATGGACATCCGTCCAATGCCACCACTGAAGGAAGATAAGAACCAGTTCTGGCCATACTGGCCAACGAAGTTCCGTACCTCAACCTCTCAGGCTGAAGGCGCAGAACGTGAGTTTTCCGCGGCAACGCTCGAAATCGTAGGTGATGAAGACGGTCACGTAACAGGCGTAAAATGTGCTCGTGTAGATGAAAAACGTGTTCCGATTGAAGGAACCGAGTTCATTCTCAAGGCAGACCTTGTTCTTGCAGCCATTGGCTTCTCTGGCCCAAACATGGAAACTTACGTCAAAGAAGCAGGTGACGACCTGGAACTTGACCCACGTACAAACGTGAAAGCCAACACCGAAGACTACAAGACCTCCATCAAAAAGGTCTTTGCAGCAGGTGACGTGCGCAAAGGCCAGTCCCTTGTGGTCTGGGCTATTCGCGAAGGTCGTCAGGCGGCTCGTTCAATCGACGAGTTCCTGACAGGTTCCTCCAACCTGCCACGCTAAACACAGCGTATCGCCGAAAAGTGGGACCCGGTTTTCGGATAAAGATACGCAAAAACAAAGGCTAAAGCAGTTCAGATGTTTCAGTCTAAATGCGAACTGCTTTAGCGGACAATCAAACAACAAAGCCCCGGAAAGCCACGCTTTCCGGGGCTTTTTGATGTTGCTCCATTCTTTCTCACTCATACATTCTGAGTTGAACTTGCAAGCACTAAAAGCACCGCATGGCTTCCTATGCAGTGGTGAAACGAGAATTCCCGAAGGTCGGGATGAGCAAGGCA